>NZ_AKXS01000291.1:0-58941 GCF_000282835.1 Pandoraea sp. B-6
GTCGCCGCATGGCAGCCACCCACGCCGCTGCTGGGGGCGACGGTGCTGCGCGACGCGGTGCCGGGCAGTGCCGACGAGCAGGTGGCGCTGCCGCCGATGGCCGAGGGGCAGGACATCGTGGCCGATTACGCAAGCACGGGGCTGACGCTGCGGCGTCACCCGCTGCTGCTGTTGCGCGAGACGCTCACCCGGATGCGGGTGCGAACGGCGAGGGATTTGCAGACCGAGGGCGTGCACGGGCGCCGGGTGCGCACGGCAGGCATTGTGACGGGACGGCAGCGCCCGGGCACGGCCAATGGCACGGTCTTCGTCTCGCTGGAAGACGAAACGGGCGTCATCAACGTGATTGTCTGGCCCGATCTGGTCGAATCGCAGCGCACGGCGTTGCTGGCGTCGTCCTTATTGGGGGTGGAAGGGGTATGGCAACGCGAGGAGCGCGTGACCCATCTGGTGGCGCATCGTCTGGTCGATCTCTCGTCGATGCTCGGCGAACTCACGATCTCGAGTCGGAACTTTCACTAAGGGGACTTCGATAGGATGGGGTGTCTCCGGCCCCCCGCCATGCGCAAGCTTCAGCAATTGCATGCCGCCGCGACACTCGCTTTCTCGCGCGCACTGCCGGGTAACCGGCTCGAGGCGCTGAGAGGAAATCGCCTGGGGCAGTACAGCATTCGTATCAACGATCAGTGGCGCTTGTGTTTTCGCTTCGACGCGGGCAACGCCTCGGACGTCGAGATCGTGGATTACCACTGATCGGATGGGCGGGCGCGTTCCGATAATTCTGCGGATTCTGCTAAAGGTCGACGGAGGCCGAAGATGACCCGACAAGTACCCCTGGCGACGCCGGGCGAGATTCTCGCGCAGGACTGGCTGGGCCCGATGGGGCTTTCTCAATATGCGCTGGCGAGGGCCATTGACGTGCCGCCTCGCCGCATCAACGAAATTGTCCTGGGCAAGCGTGCGATTACCGTCGATACGGCGCTGCGCCTGGGGGCGTTCTTCGGCGTGGATGCACAGAGCTGGCTCAATCTGCAAAATCAGTACGATGCCGAGATCGCACGCGCCAACATGGCCGATGTGCTGCGCGACATCAAGCGACGTGCCCGGGATCTTCTCGCTACGGCGTGATGCTCCCCCCAACGACACGTCAGCCGTTGCCGTCGCGCGTCGACGGATGTCATGCCATTGCTCAATGCGCGGCGTCGGCCTGCTTGCCGGCCGCTTGCGCGAGGGCGCTCGCTTCGGCTTCGCTGCGCAGGCCGTTGAAGTGCGCGTTGAGCAGCACCGCGCTGATCGACGCGAGCAGAATGCCGCTGTGGAAGAACGGGGCGAGTGCATGCGGCAGTTTCATGAAGAACTTGTCCGATGCCACCGGAATCATCCCCACGCCAATACTGATCGCGATGATGTACAGGTTGTAACGATTCTTCGACAGGTCCACCGTCGAGAGAATCTTCACCCCCGTGGCCGTCACCATGCCGAACATCACGATGCCCGCGCCCCCCAGCACGAACTGCGGCACCGACGCCACCACGTGTGCCACCTTCGGAAACAAGCCCAGCGCGATCAGGATCAGGCCCCCCATGGCGCACACCCAGCGGCTCTTCACCCCGGTCACGCCGACCAACCCCACGTTCTGCGAAAACGAGGTGTAGGGGAACGTGTTGAAGATGCCACCAATCATCGTGCCCAGCCCATCGACGCGCAAGCCGCGCACCAGCGTCTTCCTGTCGACCGGACGGCCGACAATGTCGCCCACCGCCAGGAACATGCCGGTCGATTCGATGAACGTCACGAGCATGACCAGCGTCATCGTCGCAATGGCAACCGGATCGAAGCGTGGCACGCCGAAATGGAACGGCATGACGAAGCCGAACCACGGCGCGTCGGATACGCCCGCAAACGACACTTTGCCCAGCGCCATCGCCACGATCGTGCCGAACAGAATGCCCAGCAGCACCGCAATGTTGGCGAAGAAGCCGCGCACGTACTTGGTGATGAACAGAATGCACAGGAGCACGGCGAACGACACGCCCAGATAGAGCGGATTGCCGTAATCGGGATTGCCGAAGCCGCCCGCCGCCCAGTTGATGCCCACGCCCATGAGGGAGATGCCGATCACCGTGATGACGGTCCCGGTCACCACCGGTGGGAACAGCCGCAGCAGCTTGCCGATGAGCGGTGCCATCAGAATGCCGATCAGGCCCGAGGCAATGGTCGCGCCATAGATATCGAGCAACCCGAGATCGGGATTCGTGCCGATGGCGATCATCGGCGTGACGGCGGTAAACGTCACCCCCATCATGATCGGCAGACGCAAGCCGAAGATCCACAGGCCGAGTGTCTGGATCAAGGTGGCGATCCCGCAGGCGAACAGATCGGCGTTGATCAGAAACGCGACCTGATCGACCGACATGTGGAGCGCACCGCCGACGATCAACGGTACCGCCACCGCCCCCGCATACATCACCAGTACGTGTTGCAGTCCCAGCGTGAACAACTTGGGGAGCGGCAGGCGCTCGTCGACCGGATGCACCGGTGCAGCAGCAGATTGCGTCATGTCTTCTCCTGGTCCGACGGTACGAATCGATTTACATGGTGGAACCGAGCGTAAATTTTTTACCGAGGCGCAGCGAGTGCCGTCAAAAATGCAGAGCGGATGGTGTGGGGTGCGTCGTGCTCGCCCCCCGGCGGGGCGTCATGGAGAAAAATTGAGGCATCGTGACAGGGTACGCCGGTTGGCGCCGCAGCGGGCGACTTCCCGGAAAGCCTTACGACATATGGCTCAGACGTTGCGGGGGCGTGACAGGCGGGAGGGGGCGCGAAGCGTTCGGACGCGTGCGAATCGTACCGAGCTGTGCGGCGGCCGTTGGCCGCGCGCCGAGGATCATATCGAATCCGCAATACTAAAGATTGCAACTGACGCATGAATCTCGGCGACAGTGCGATACCGGGATATCGCCCCGCCACAACGCCGTAAGGCGGCGCGGCTCAGCGTGTGCCGGTTGTGCCGGAGGCCTTGCGGGCGAGCATATCGCCGGCATTGGCGGTAATGCCCGCGCCACCGCTTTGCTGTGCCACGCTATCGAGCTTGCTGGAGATCTCGTTGCCCATGTGCTGCAGGAATTCCAGCTCCTTCGCGCCGATGCCTCCCGCGCACAGCGTGCCGCCCCAGTCGCCGTAAAGCAGTGCCACGGTCTGGTTACGTTGGCGAACTGGCAGCAGGAAGAACGACTTCACGTTCGAGAAATGCTCACGGTGCCACATCGGAATACGCGGCACGATACGCGGCTCGCGAGCGTTGTCGATCAGAATCGCGCGGCCGTTGGTCAGTGCCAGATGGAAGACGTCCGGTTCGAAGGCTTCGGGGAACGACAGGCCCAGCGCGGGCTGCACGTCGCGGCCGATGCCGAAGCGCAGCTCGAACGACTTGCCCGCCGGCACGCGCACGAAGGCCGCGCAGTTGGCGAAACCCAGCGACTGCATGATCGCTTCGAGCGTCAGGTTGAGCAGACCGACCGCGTCGGTCTCGCCCGTGGCGGCCCGCACTTCCGAGAGACCGTCTGCCAGACGTCGCGCCGAGTCCAGCGGCTTGCCCGCCGGCGGCTGGCGCGTGCTCGACGCCTTGGTGCTGATCGCAATGAATTCCTGGTGGCTCGTGTCGCGCACCATTTCTTCGCCCACGGACACCACGTCTCGCACGTCCAGCGCGAGACGGTCGGCATAGCGCTCCGCCAATTCGGCCAGACGCTCCGGGTCGGCCCCGCGCGTGAGTTCCGTCACCATCTCGTTGGACATGTTCGCCACCGCACACAGCCAATCGCTATGCGAGAGCGGGGCGTCGCCCTCCAGATCGATCGGACGCATGCTCGTCGCGATCGACTCCGGCAAGCCCCACTTGCGGGCCGCCGCTTCGGCCAACTCCGGGAACGAGATGGCGAGCACCTGTTCGCAGGCGTCGCTGTCGCTGATGCCTTGCGCTGCGGCGAGGGTCTGGATTTCCCCCCATTCGGCCGGGAAGCAATAGGTCACGAGCAGTCGTGCGACATGGTGCAGCAAGGTGCAGACTACGGCTTCCTCGCCGTCGCGAATGCCATTCTTGGCGGTGATGTCACGGGCGAACGCCCCGGCGAGCGTGGCGCGCGCAAGTTCGCGGGCCATGTCGTCGCGCTGTGCGGCGACTTCACCGAAACCCTCGAGCAGTTTCAGGCTCAGGGCGAGGTGGCCGATCGTGTCGACACCGAGAATCATGATGGCGCGCGAGACCGTCGTCACGTTGCAGCCGAACGGCGCATACATGGCGGAGTTGGCCAGGCGGATCACTTTCTGGGTGAGGGCGAAGTCGGATAGCACCGACGCCGCCAGGTCGGCCGTGCTCGTGCTCTCGCTTTGCATGGCGCTCACGATGCCGCTGACGGAGCGCTGCAGCGACGGAAATTCGCCGCGCTCAGCCAGGCGCTGCCACAACAATTCGAGCGTTTTTTCTTTGGTCAGGCTCATGGTAGCGGGGTTATCCGGTCAGTGGCCGGCATCCACATTGAGACGCCCGCTCGCAAAGGCCGCCTCCAGTTCTCCCGCGGGCAGGGCCTTCGACACCAGCCAGCCCTGGATGGAATGGCAGCCGCGCTCGATCAGCATCTGCCGTTGTTCTTCTGTCTCGACCCCTTCGGCGACCGCCGACAGCCCCAGCTCACGCGCCAGTCCCAGGACTGCCGTCACAATCGTACGGTCATTCGATGACGTGGGCATGTCTTTCACGAAGCTGCGGTCGATCTTGAGCGCGGAGAGCGGGAAACGCTTGAGGTATCCCAGGCTCGAGTAGCCCGCGCCGAAATCGTCGACGGAGAAGCGCACGCCCAGCGTTTGCAACTCGCGCAGCACCAGATTGGCCTGTTCCGGGTCGCGCATCAGGACGCTCTCGGTAATTTCGAGCACCAACCGGTGCCCTTCCACGCCCGAATCGGCAATCGCTTGCCAGACCAGGCTCGGGAACGACGGATGGTGAAATTGCTGTGCCGAGACGTTGACCGACATGTACAGCCCGTCGAGCCGGGTGCGATCCCAGCGCGCGAGCTGCATGCAGGCGGCGCGTAACGCCCAGCCGCCCAGCAGGTTGATCAGGCCATTGGCCTCGGCCAGCGGAATGAATTCGTTCGGTGACACCGGGCCGAGCGCGGGATGCCAGCGCATGAGCGCCTCGACACCCTTCACGTTCAGCGAGATCGGATCGCAGATCGGCTGGTAGTGCAGGCTGAATTCGCCATTGTGAATCGCCTCGAACATTGCCGATTCGAGCGAGAACGCCTTGCGGTGCAAGTCGCCCAGATCGTCCGTATAGACGAACAGACCGTTACGGCCGCGATCCTTCGCGCAGTACATGGCGGCGTCGGCGTGCTTGATCAGCAGGCCGGCCGAGTCGCCATGGCGCGGATAAAACGACACGCCGATGCTCGTGGTGAGGTGCAGCAACTTGTCGCCAATCTGGAACGGTTGCTGCACCGCCGAGAGCAGGCGCTTCATGATGCCGCCAAGCGCCTGTTCGTCGTCGCAGCCGGGCAGCACGAGCACAAACTCGTCGCCGCCCATGCGCGCGGCCATGTCCGTCTCGCGGATCTGCGCGATCAGGCGTTGGCCGGCGTCGCACAGGAGCTGATCGCCCACGTCGTGGCCGAGTGAGTCATTGACCTTCTTGAAGCCGTCCAGGTCGAGCAGGGCGACGGCAAAGTTCGGCCCGCCTTCACGCGCGTGCTGGATGGCTTCGGTAATGCATTGATGAATGTACTGACGATTCCCCAGCCCGGTCACCGCATCGCGCACCGCCAGATCGGACAGGCGTGCTTCGTTTTCCTTGAACGCGGTGATGTCCTCGCCGTGCACGACGAACGTTGCGCTCGTTCCGGCGATACGGGGCGTGTACTGGGCAATGCGCAGACGCATCCAGACCCGGTCCGTCAGACCGCGCAGCAGGCGCACGGTGCACTGCTGGGGACCGAGCATCTGGGCGGCGGAGAAGGCATCCTGCAGCGTCGGCACATCTTCGATACCGGTCAGCTCGAAGAGCGTGGCGTGATCGGTGTACTCGCGCGAATATTCCAGCAGGCGCAGGGAGGCTTCGGCAATGAAAAGGAAACGGCCGTCGGCAGCAACGTGCGCCGAGAGGCCGCCGGTCAGCTCGACCAGCGCCCGGGACAATGCCGGGGCCGGCACCGCGGCGTGAGCCTCGGCGATTGCCGATGCCAAGGTCGAAGGTTCGACCAAAGGGACGCCGGCGGGGAGTCGATCTGAACTCATTGTTGTTGTCTGTGCATGCATCACGTCGAGCGCGCTGCGACCCATGTGCTTCCCCGTTCAGGCAAACGCGCTCATGGCCGAACCTTGGTCCGGCAGGTGTCCGATGGATTGTGGGCCATTATAGCCAAAGACGCCAGCGAATTTGGTAGCGGGAATCCCCGATTCATGCCACTTTCCACACGTTTTCTCGCGTAGGTTTTTTTCTGACAAGGCGATCGGGGATTATTCCTGCGCGGCGGCTGGCCTGCCGCCGGTATTTCCTTGGAATTGCCCGTCAGATGGCACTTCCGCACATCGGGACATTCACTGGCGCGATTTTCCCGTGGGCGTCTCGTGCGCGAGCGACCAGGCGATGCAGGCGCGCGCGAGGGCGGCCGAGGCGTCCAGGCCGAAGCGGCCCAGCGGTGTTTCACAGGTGGCCAGCGCCACCGGGATTTCCGTACAGCCGAGAATGACGCGTTGCGCGCCGGCTGCCAGCAGGGTCTCCAACGCCATGGCCAGGGCCTCGCCGCCGCGACGATTCTCCCCGGCCTTGGTCAGCCGGATGCCTTCGTTCACGAGCGCCTGGTGCGCAAGCGGTTCGGCAACCTGAACGAAACGATAGCCCAGCGCTTCGAGCCGTGGCCGGTAGACGTTGGCGTGGTGGGTGCCTTCGGTGGCCATCAGGCCGATGAGCGCGCCCGGCGCGACGCATTGGGCCAGCTCGCCCGCGACGGCTTCGACCACATCGAGCACCGGCAGCCGGGTTCGATGACGCAGTGCGTCAAGCCAGGCATGGGCCGTGTTGCAGGCAATGGCAATGCAGCCAACGCCGGACTGCTCCAGCGCGTGAACGCCGTCGAGCATACCGTCCAGCGGTGAAGCACCGTCGCGCAATAGCGCCTCGGTGCGGTCGGGGATCTGGGGAACCGAGTAGAGAATGAACGGGATGTGATCCTGATCGCGGTGGGCCGGATGTTGATCGACGATCTTGCGGCAGAGGTCGATGCCGGCGGCGGGGCCCATGCCGCCGAGGATGCCGAGCGTGGCGTGCGAGTTCATGGTGATGACCATCATTCAACGGGAACGGCAAACATCGGGATCGCGCGCGAGGGCAGGGGCCGTGGCCCCGCCCCGCACGGCGTCCGACAGGATCAGTCGTAAGCCTTGGTGATCGGATCCTTGAACATGGCACGCATTTCCGCCGTCATCGGATAGTGCATATTCTGGTTCTTCGGCGGCACCGGTTCCATGAACCACTTGTTGTACAGCTTCTCCATCTCGCCGGACTTCTCCATCTTGGCGATGACCGTGTCGACGACCTTCGTGAACGCCGGATCATCGTGGCGCAGCATGCACGCATAGTTTTCGAACTGGAGGTTCGGACCGACGACTTCGTAGCCCTTGGCTTCGTCGGCCGACAGGGCGGCGCGCTGGCCGTAGAGCAACGGCTCGTCCATCACGAAGGCCACCGAGCGGCCTTGCTTGACGGTCAGGAAGCCGTCCGAGTGATCCTTCGTCTGAATCAGGTTGAAGCCGACCTCACCCTTCTTGCCCGAGAGAATCCGATCGGCGGTCGTGCCGGCGGTCGTCGCGATCGTCTTGCCCTTGAGGCTGTTCAGATCGGTGATGCCCGAGCCCGACTTGGCGATCATCTTGATCGAGTACAGGAAGATGTTGTGCGAGAAGCCTACTTGCTTCTCGCGCTCGAACGTGTGCGTGGTCGAGCCGCATTCCAGGTCGATCGTGCCGTTCTGCACCAGCGCGATACGGTTCTGCGACGTGATCGGCGTTTCCGTGACCTTCAGGTTCGGCAGGTTCAGGTCTTTCTTGACGGCGTCGACGATCTTGAGCGCAATTTCCTGCGAGTAGCCGATCGTCTTGCCGGCGTTGTCCGTGTACGAGAATGGAATCGACGACTCCCGCACCCCAAGCGCGATCACGCCGGTGTCCTTGATCTTCTTGAGCGTGCCGGTCAGTTCCTGCGCGCTCGCGGTGTGCGCGAACAGGGCGGCGGCGGCGCTGACGAGCAGCAGGGGAGCAAACAGCTTCTTCATGGTCTCTGTCCTATCGGAAGTGAATGGCACGGTGGTCCGCGCCGTTGGTATGTCAACTGCCAAAAACACTGGTACAACCCGACACGTCCTTCCGCTGTTCCCCACGGAAACGACGCCCCGCAATACCCCATAACGCCCCGTGTCATGACGGCGATCGACCCGGGAGGCCGGCTATGTTCGATCAACGCGATTCACGCGGCCAGCCGGGCAAACCCTGCCAGATCGACCGCGGGACGCTTGCCGCCGATGGCATCGGCAATCACGCGCGCCGCGCCCATCGACAACGTGAAGCCCAATCCGCCATGGCCAACGTTCAGCCACAAATTATCCAACGTATCCGCGCGCTGGAGGATCGGGCGGCCGTGCGGCGTGGCCGGTCGCATACCGGTCCATTCCAGCGGGGGCCGCTCGCCGGCCAATGCGGGAAACAACGCCGCCGAGAGCGTGCGCAGCGCCTGGATGCGCCGGGCCGCGATGCGATAGTCGTACCCCACGAGGTCGGCCATGCCCGCCACTCGCAGATGCTCGCCGAGGCTGGCGTAGACGACCTTGTTGTCGGCGTCCGTCACCGATACCTGCGGGCGCGCGTCGACCGGGGCGTGGCGATACGTCAGGCTGTAGCCCTTGAGCGGGTATAGCGACACCGACTCACCGACCTTGTGCAGCAACGGCATCGCCGCCAGGCCATTGGCGACGACACAGGCATCGACGGCCACGTCGCCCATGCGGGTGCGAATCGACCGCACCGTGCCGCCATGCACATCGAAGCCGGTCACTTCGCGTTCATACAGCAACTTGCCGTCGGCGTGCGCACCGACGATCCGCGCCAGTTCCATGCATAACGACTGGCAGTCCCCGGTGCCTTCGCCCGGCGTGTGAATGCCGCCGGCCAGCTCACCGGCGATCGTCGCCAGGGCGGGCTCCAGCATGGCGCATGTCGCGGCGTCGACCCGTCGCTGTGTGTAGCCAAGTCCGTTGGCCAGTTCGAGCGAGCGTTCGGCGGCGGCGAGCTTGTCCGCATCGCGGTACACCACGAGCTTGCCGCTCAGTCGGTAATCGAACGACACCGATTCCCGCGCCAGAAATTCCTGCATTACCGCGCGGCTGTGCAGGCCGAGCGAGAGCAAACGCAATGTGGAACTGGCGTTCGCCTGCGCATTGCAATGCTTGACGAATGCGATCGACCAGCGCCAGAAGTCCGGATCAAACGACGGCTTGATGCGTAGCGGCCCGGTGCGAGCGAACAGCAGCGAGGGCAACTGCGAAAGTACGCCGGGGGCGGCCAGTGGCGACACGTACCCGTAGCTCAGTTGGCCACCGTTGGCGAAACTTGTCGCCAGACCCGGACCGCGTCCGGCCTCGATGACCGTGACCACATGGCCTGCGCGCAGCAGTTCATACGCGCTGGCGAGGCCCACGATGCCTGCCCCGATGACTCCAATATGCATAGCGATGAATGACAACCAAAAACGTCAGGGAATGCAAGGCGGGAAAATATTCGGCGTGGAGAGCGAGGCCTCGCGGCCGCGTTTTCCCCCTACCTTTGCTACGCAGTGTAGGGCGAGAAAATTCGGTAACCTATGCGGATTTGAGGCAGCATATGTCTTTTGGCTATAGGGTCGGCACCACCGCCGAACCGCTTTTCGCGACACGGGGACAACGTCAGGCATGAAATTGCGGCATATCGAGACGTTTCGCGCAGTGGTACTGACGGGCTCGGCCAGCGGCGCCGCGCAATTGCTCAACGTGTCGCAACCCGTCGTCTCGCGCGTCTTGCAACATGCCGAACAGCAACTCGGCTTCAAGCTGTTCGACCGCGTCAAGGGCCGACTCGTGCCGACGGCCGAAGCGCGTCGCCTCTATCCCGATGTCGAACGCATCTTCAGTGATCTGGAACGCCTGCGTACCACGTCGCGCAATCTACGCCAGCATGGCGTGGGTCATCTGCGCATTGCCGCGACACCGAGTCTTGCGCAGAGCCTGTTGCCTGCCGCCATCGAGCGCATGCGGCGCGCGCATCCAGACGTGGTCTTCGAACTCATTACGCACCACACGACCGAGATGATCACGGCGATCCTCACCTCGTCGGTCGACGTGGGCATCGTGTCGGCCCCGCCGATGGCGGCCGGCATTGTGAGCCGTCCGGTGGCGCAGGGGCATATTGTGCTGGCGGTGCCCGCGGCGTGGCCGAAGCTCTCGCGACGGGGGCCGGCCAGTGCCGATGCGCTCGCCGGGCGCGATCTCATCAAGCTGCACGATGACACGCCGCTCGGTGCCCTGATCAACGAGCGTCTGGAGCAGACCGAATTGCTGCAGGACGCCGAAGTGATGGTGCAGACCTATTCGCTCGCGGCGGCGCTCGTCGAGCACGGTCTGGGCTACGCGCTGCTCGATCAATTCACGGCGGCCAGTGCCCATGAGCAGGCGCAGCGCCTGTATCGCGTGGCTCCGGCCATCGAATTTCCGGTGGAGATGTTGCGGCCGTCGCATGAACCCGAGTCGGTGCTTGCCGACACCCTGCGGCGGCATCTGGCGGACGTGGCCAGCGAACTCAGCACGCGAGCCGAGGCGTTGTGCGAAGGGCGCGAGATCGTTCTGGCGCCGGGAACGGACATCGACGAGCCGTAAGCGTGCCGGCAGGACTCACCGGCAGCCGGGCTCGCTCTTCACTTCGAAATAGGTAAACGGTTGCGGCTGGAGCTTACCGGCCAGCGACGGATAGTTCGCCTGCACGAAGCGCCGCGCGCCCGCCATGTCGAACTCGGTGCGCAGCCAGAGCTTGCCGTCGTGGCTATCGAGCATCAGGGTGCCCGCGTAGATCACATCGCCCCGCTGGACCTGCACCGTTGGCACCTTGCGGCCCTTGCAATAGCGAAAGCGATAACTCTTGTCGGCCGGCGTGAATTCCATCGGACCGAAGCGCTCGTTGCGCATGAGCGGCGAGACGCGCATCGCCACGAAGCCACGCGTCGGCGGATTGCTGTTGAGTGTGCGCGTGACCTTGCCGCCGACGATGCCATTCACTGTCTGTGAGAAGTCGGAGTAATTCCACGGCCCCCAGGTGCTTTGCAGTGGCGTGTCGAGGCCAACGATGACGATCGCGTACTCGTCGAGCGTGTCTTCGGTGAGGACAGGGTTGGGCGGCACGCCCTGGGTGCTGCAGGCCGTCAGCCAGCCTGCGGCAAGCGCGGCGAGCGCCGAGCATCGCGCACGGCGCGCGACGGGAGAGAACCACAGGGTACGCAGTGACCTCATTGCAGCCTCCTTGCCGCGCGCGGCGCGCAGGGGACGATCCGAAAACGGCGTCGGACGCCGGCGTCTGACCCGCCCTTAATCCTGCAGGAATCTTACCTTGACCTTGCGGCCTTTGACGCGGCCGTCGGACAACTTGCGCAACGCCACCGGGGCGATGTCGCGCTCCACCGCAATATACGTGAAGTTATCCAGAACGTTGATTTTTCCGATCTGGCTGGCGGCAAAGCCGGCTTCGCCGGTGAGGGCGCCGAGCACGTCGCCTGGGCGGATTTTGTCTTTCTTGCCGCCCAGCATCTGGAGCGTGACCATTGGCGGCAGCAGGTGCCCGCCGCCCGACGGCGTGAGTTCCTCGAGCTTGTGCCACGGCACTTCGTGGCCCAGCGCCGCTTCGAGGTTACCCACGCGGCCCATCTCGTTCATGCTTGCCAGGCTGAAGGCCCAGCCCGCTTCGTCGGCGCGGCCCGTGCGGCCGATGCGGTGCACATACACCTCGGGGTCGGGCGTCACATCGACGTTGATCACGGCTTCGAGTTGCGTGATGTCCAGCCCGCGAGCGGCCACGTCGGTGGCGACCAGCACCGAGCAACTGCGGTTCGCGAACTGGATCAGCACGAGGTCGCGCTCGCGCTGCTCCAGCTCGCCGTGCAGCGTCAGGGCGTGAAAACCTTCGGCGCGCAGCACGTCGGTCAGATCGCGGCATTGCGCTCGCGTATTACAGAACGCGATGGTGCTGACCGGCCGGAAATGATCGAGCAACTGGCCCACGGCGTGCAGACGTTCCTCTTCGCGCACTTCGTAGAAGCGTTGGCGAATCTTGCTGGCGTCGTGCTTCTCTGTCAGACGAATTTCGCGCGGCGTGCGCAGCAGGCGTTGTGCGAGCTTCGCGATGCCCTCCGGGTACGTGGCGGAGAAGAGCAGCGTCTGGCGCGAGGCGGGCGTTTGACGCGCGACCGTGGCGATGTCGTCGAAAAAGCCCATGTCGAGCATGCGATCGGCTTCGTCGAGCACCAACGTCTTGATCCCGGCGAGCGAGAGCGTGCCGCGCTCAAGGTGATCCATGATGCGGCCCGGCGTGCCGACGACCACGTGCGCGCCGTGGGCGAGGCTTTCCGCCTGCGGACGCAGCGGTGCGCCGCCGCACAGCGTCAGGATCTTGATGTTGTCTTCGGCGCGCGCGATGCGTCGCACTTCCTGCGCCACCTGCTCGGCGAGTTCTCGCGTGGGGCAGAGCACGGCGGCCTGCACCGCGAAATCGCGGGCATCGACGCGCTGGAGCAGGCCGAGCGAGAATGCGGCGGTCTTGCCGCTGCCGGTCTTGGCCTGGGCGATGAGGTCGTGCCCGGCGAGCATATCGGGGAGCGACGCCTGCTGAATGGGCGTCATCGAGACGTAACCCAGCCGTGCGAGGTTCTCCTGCATGGCAGGCGAGAGCGGCAGGCTCGAGAAGGGGGCGCTGTCGGTGCGCGAATCGGTGGCTTTTGAGTTCATGCGCAATTATACCGGGCCGACCGGGGCCGCCGGGGTGGGCGCCGACGCGGGGTTAGGGATCGCGCCGTTGCCAGTCCGGGGCCGCCGGGCGTAGCATGGCTTTGCTTGTCGATGTCTCGTCCATTCCCGCAGAGGTTGCCCATGCCTGTGAATCCGGAAGAGAAAGTCCGCCAGCATATGGCGGAAGTCGTCGCGATGGCCCGTGAGCGTGCGCCCGACGTGGTCGCGCTGTTCGAGCCCTTCGTGCGGCATTACTACGGTCTGGCCGATGCCGAGGACGTTGTCTCGCGCAGTGTCGACGACCTGTATGGCGCGGCGATGGCGCATTGGCAACTCGGCCAGAAGTTCGTCAGCGGCGAGCCACGCATCCGCATCTACAACCCCACGCTCGATCAGCATGGTTGGCATTGCAGCCATACGGTCGTCGAGATCGTCAACGACGACATGCCGTTTCTCGTCGATTCGGTGACGATGGAGATCAACCGGCAGGGGCTCGCACTGCACTCCGCGTTTCACCCGGTCTATCGCATCAAGCGCGACGGCGCGGGCAAGCGCCTCGCCGTGTCGCCGGGCGGTGGCCTTGGGCAGCCGGTGTCCGCGGGCGAGCGAGTGACGGGCGATAACGGTGATGGCGGCGATAGCGGCACTAAAGGGGCGAACGGCGTGAACGGCGGCGACGTCGGGGCGCTGCTGGCGTCGGGCGCGACGGCGCAACGGGCGGGCGATGCGAGCGCCGACGGCGGCCGCTTCGAGTCGTATATCCACATCGAAGTCGACCGTTTTTCCGAGCCGGACCGCATTCAGGCACTGGCTGACGGATTGCAGCGCGTGCTTGGCGATGTACGCGCGGCGGTCGAAGACTGGCGCGCGATGCAGGCGGCCGCGCATGCGGCCATCGAGTCCCTTCGGCAGCGGGCCGAACAAACGAGCGTGAGCCCGCCGGAGCGTGTGGAGATTGACGAAGCGCAGGCGTTTCTCGACTGGATGCTTGCCCGGCATTTCACGTTCCTCGGTTATCGCGATTACGCGCTGGTCGTGCGCGACGGCGAGCACTACCTGCAAGGCGTGGCGGGCACGGGGCTTGGCGTATTGCGCGAGGCCCGCCGCGATGCCAGCACCCCCGACGAGACGCGCCTGTCGCCCGGGGCCATTGGCGTGGCCCAGACGAGTACGCCGATCTTTTTGACCAAGGCCAATTCGCGGGCGAGCGTCCATCGTCCCGGCTATCTCGATTACGTAGGCGTCAAATGCTTCGATGCGCAGGGGCGCGTGTGCGGTGAGCGGCGCTTCCTCGGGCTTTACACGTCGAACGTCTACATGGTGCCCGCCGACGAAATTCCGCTCGTACGACGCAAGGTCGCCGAAGTGATCGGGCGCACGGGCTTCCTGCCCAACGGGCATCTGGCCAAGACGCTCGCGACGATCCTCGAACAATATCCGCGCGACGAACTCTTTCAGATCGACGTCGATCCCCTGGCCAATATCGCGCTGGGCATTCTGCGACTGCAGGAGCGCCAGCGCACGCGCCTGTTCGTGCGGCGCGACCGCTTCGATCGCTTTGTATCGTGCCTCGTCTTCGTGCCGCGCGAGAAATTCAACACCGATCTGCGCGTCCGCGTGCAGAACTTGTTGCAGGCGGCGTATCACGGGACCAGTGTTGAATTCACGCCGCAGCTCTCCGAGTCGATGCTCGCGCGCATTCACATCACCGTGCGGACCGAGCCGGGCAACGTGCCGGATGTCGATGTCAACGATCTGGAAGCGCGCATCGTCGAGGCGACCCGCCGGTGGCAGGACGATCTGTCCGACGCGCTGCGCGAGCAGTTTGGCGAAGAGCGCGGCACGCGCGCACTGCGGCGGTACGCGCAGGCGTTCCCCGCGGCGTATCGAGAAGATTACGCCGCGCGCATGGCGGTGCGCGACGTCGAGTTGATCGAGCCGCTGCTGAGCGTCGGACACGCGGTGCCGGTCGAGGCTTCCGACGCCACGCCGCTGGCCATGCAGCTCTACCGGCCGCTGGAGGCCGCGCCCGGCACGCTGCGCTTCAAGATCTATCAGGCGGGCGAGCCCATCGCGCTCTCGCGCAGCCTGCCGATGCTCGAACACCTCGGTGTGCGCGTCAACGACGAGCGCCCCTATCGGATCGAACCGGCCGACACCGGCGTTGTCTGGATGCACGACTTCGGCATGACCAGCCTCGACGGCGCGGATGTCGACCTGGAGAATGCCCGCCTGCGCTTCGAGGAGGCGTTCGCGCGCATCTGGGCGGGCGACGTCGAGAACGACGACCTCAACCGGCTGGTCTTGCGCGCCGGACTGACGTGGCGCGAAGTCCGCATTTTGCGCGCCTACGCGAAGTACATCCGCCAGGTGGGGTCGACCTTCAGCAATGCGTATATCGAGAATGCGCTGACCGGAAATCCGTCGATTTCGGGCATGCTCGTGCGGTTGTTCCTGGCCCGCTTCGATCCGGGGCTGGCGGCGCCGGCTCGCGCATCGCAGGCGGAGCGGCTACGGGCGCAAATTCACGCGGCGCTCGAAGACGTTCCCAACCTCGACGAAGATCGCATCCTGCGTCAGTTCCTTGGCGTGCTCGAAGCGACCTTGCGCACCAATTACTTCCAGACGGGCAAGGACGGCGTGACGCAGAAGCGCTATCTGTCGTTCAAGTTCGATCCGTCGAAAGTGCCGGGTCTGCCCGAGCCGAAGCCGATGTTCGAGATATGGGTGTATTCGCCGCGCGTGGAGGGCGTGCATTTGCGAGGAGGGCGTGTGGCGCGGGGTGGCTTGCGCTGGTCGGATCGCCGCGAAGACTTCCGCACCGAGGTGCTGGGTCTCGTCAAGGCGCAGATGGTGAAAAACACCGTCATCGTGCCGGTCGGCTCGAAGGGCGGGTTCGTGGTGAAGCAACCGCCATCGCCAGGCGACCGGGATGCCTATCTGGCCGAGGGGGTGGCGTGCTACCAGACATTCCTGCGCGGGCTGCTGGATCTGACCGACAACTACGTCGACGGTCAACTGGTGCCCCCGTCGCAGACCGTGCGTATCGACGGCGACGATCCGTATCTCGTCGTCGCAGCCGACAAAGGGACGGCGACTTTTTCCGATTACGCCAACGCCATTTCGGCGGAGTACGGATTCTGGCTCGGCGATGCCTTTGCGTCCGGCGGCTCGGTCGGCTACGACCACAAGAAGATGGCCATCACGGCGCGCGGCGCGTGGGAGTCCGTCAAGCGGCATTTCAGCGAGATGGGCGTCGACACCCAGACGCAGGACTTCACCGTGGTGGGTATCGGCGATATGTCGGGCGATGTCTTCGGCAACGGCATGTTGCTCTCGAAACACATCCGGCTGGTGGCCGCGTTCGACCATCGGCACATCTTCCTCGACCCCACGCCCGATGCTGCAACGTCGTTTGCCGAGCGCGAGCGCCTGTTCCAACTGCCGCGTTCCAGCTGGGCCGACTACGACACACGGTTGATTTCGGCGGGCGGCGGCGTGTTCCCGCGCACGGCCAAAGCCATTGTGCTCTCTGCGCCGGTGAGGGAACTGATCGGCACCGAGGCCACGGAGATGGCGCCGAACGACCTGTTGCGGGCGTTGTTGAAAGCGCCGGTCGATCTGCTGTACAACGGCGGCATTGGCACGTACGTCAAAGCGAGCACCGAGACGCATGCGCAGGTGGGCGATCGTGCCAACGACGGCTTGCGCGTGAATGGCGCGGAATTGCGTTGCAAGGTCGTGGCCGAGGGCGGCAACCTTGGGCTGACGCAGCTCGGGCGCATCGAGTACGCGCAGCATGGCGGTCGCATCAATACCGATGCCATCGACAATTCGGCCGGTGTCGATTGTTCCGATCACGAGGTCAACATCAAGATTCTTCTGGGCCTGGTGGTGACGGACGGCGAGATGACACTGAAGCAGCGCAACACGTTGCTCGCGGAGATGACCGAGGAAGTCGGCATTCTTGTGTTGCGCGACAACTATTTGCAGACGCAGGCGCTCTCACTGGGCCGGTTGCGAGCGGTGGCGTCGCTCGACGACGAGACGCGCTTCATGCGGTACCTGGAGCGCGCACAGCGGCTCTCGCGCACCATCGAGTTCCTGCCCGACGACGAAACACTTGACGCGCGGCGTGCGTCCGGCGCGGGGCTGACCTCCCCCGAACGCGCGGTCCTCATGGCCTACAGCAAGATGTGGCTCTACGACCTGCTGCTGGCAAGCGATCTGCCCGACGCCGATTTCGTTGCCGACGAATTGCCGTCGTACTTTCCCAAGCCGCTCGCGAGCCGATGCGGCGCGGCGATGTTGCGTCATCCACTCAAGCGGGAAATTCTCGCGACGATGCAGGCCAATGCGCTCGTCAACCGGGCGGGGGTCACGTTCGTGCATCGACTCAGCGAGGAAACGGGCGCTGAGCCGGCCGACGTCGTGCGGGCCAGTCTGGCGGCACGGGGGGCCTACGACCTCGACACGTTGTGGGGCGAGATCGATGCGCTTGACGCGCGCGTCTCGCACGAAACGCAGGCCTCGCTCTTTGCCGCGATTGCGCAGTGGCACGAACACGCCACCCTATGGTTCTTGCGGCGGCGTGTGGCCGACGTGCCGCAGACGCTCGAGCGTCTGCGCGCTGTGCTCACGCCCATCCTGCCGACACTGGACACCCTGGTCAGCGGCGCGGCCGCCGATGACGCGCGGGCCAGATGCCAGACCATGATCGATGCGGGCGTGCCGCCGTTGCTTGCACAAACGGCCGCGGGCGTCGGCGCGCGGGTGGCGTTGCTCGACATCGCCGAAGTGGCGAGCAGCAGCGGGTGCGAACCGTCGCTGGCCGCGCAGGTGTATTTCGCCCTCGACGCACCGCTTGGCTACGCTTGGCTCCAGGCGGGGGTGCTCGGCCTGCCGATGCAGACGCACTGGCAGCGCCTCGCGCGGGCCACCTTGCTCGAAGAATTGTCGGTATTGCGGCGACGCCTGACGGCGAGCGTGCTGGCGGGCGGCGAGGCGGTGCTTGATCCAGTGCATGCCGGCGAGCCAGCCGACCCAAGCCCGGCGGGCAAGCGCGTCGCCCACTGGGAGACGTTGCATGCAGACGCGCTCGCGCGCTACCACCGTGTGCTGGCCGACCAGGTCGCGGCCGGTAACGCCGACCTGGCCATGTTGTCGGTGAGCCTGAAAGCGTTGGCGGAAGTCGACCGCTGAGCCGAGCAGGACGGTCGCCCCCGAGCGCCGTGGGGGCCGTCCGCGCCGCGGCTGGCGGATACGCGACGGGCTGTCGTCGAAAGCCGTCGCGGGGGCATTTTTAAGCGTTTACACAAAAGTCACGAAACCGCGTATGATCCGGGAAAACCCTAGGATTGAGTTGACCTGCGCGGATGCTTGCCCGTCGCGCGGGGTGGCGCGTCCTGGGGTTTCGTCGATTCCTGAACTCCTGCGCAATGCCCAACGACACCCGCCCTGCGAACCCACCGTTCGCCACGACGCTGCAGATCGTCTCCACCGTGTTCTTCACGTTCCTCTGCTATCTGACGATCGGATTGCCGCTCGCGGTGTTGCCGTCGTTCGTGCATGTCGATCTCGCATACAGTTCGGTCATTGCCGGCTTGGCCATCAGCGTTCAGTACCTTGCGACGCTGCTCTCGCGTCCTTACGCCGGGCGGACTGCCGACGCCTGGGGCCCGAAACGCACCGTGTTGTGCGGACTGGTGGCTTGCGGTGCCTCCGGGTTGCTCGTGGCCTTGGGCGGTGTGTTTTCCGGCGTGCCATGGTTGGCGCTCCTCACGCTGATCCTTGGACGTCTTGTGCTTGGCTTTGGTGAGAGCTGGGTGTCGACGGGCGCGATCATGTGGGGCATCGGCCAGGTGGGTCCGTCGCACACTGCACGCGTCATCTCATGGAACGGCGTGGCAACCTACGGCGCGCTTGCGCTGGGCGCGCCGCTTGGCGTTGCACTCGACAATGCGTATGGCATCCAAGTACTTGGCGCGGCGATCGCGCTGGCGGGCGTCGCTGGCCTGCTGCTCGCGCGCATGAAGCGTGCGACGCCGGTTATCCATGGAGAACGTCTCGCATTCCGCGCCGTGCTCGGTCGCGTGTTGCCGTTCGGCATGGGGCTTGCGCTGGGCTCCATCGGTTTTGGTGCCATCTCCACGTTCATCACGCTTTACTACGCAAGCCATCACTGGGACAACGCTGCACTGGCGTTGACCGCGTTCGGCGTGTGCTTCATGGGCGTACGACTGCTCTTCGGCAGCAGCATCGGGCGCTTCGGCGGCTACCGTGTGGCCATGATGTCATTCACGCTCGAGGCGTTCGGCCTGATCGTGCTCGGGATCGCGCCCACGGGATTCACGGCGTTGCTCGGTGCGGCGCTCTCGGGCGCGGGGTTCTCGCTCGTGTTCCCGTCGCTGGGCGTGGCGGCCGTCAATCTGGTTCCGGCACAGAACCGGGGAGCGGCACTGGGGGCGTACTCCGTCTTCCTCGATGTTGCGCTCGGTGTGACCGGACCCGTGGCAGGCCTGATCGTCGGGGCATACGGCTACGCCGAGGTCTACCTGTGTGCATCAGTGGCTGCGGTGGCGGCCGTCTTGCTCACGCTATGGATGGCGCGAGCCGAGCAGGCGCGCGACGCCGACAAGAAAGCCGTACAGACGGCGTAATCGCTGGCGGCGGGGTCAGTCGGTCGCCACCGTCTCCAACGTCGCCCGCTGCTGCGCCGCGACAATCGCGGCGAGCCGCTGGATCAGGCCGGGGATGCGTGCCGCGTCCGTATCGCCGTAGCCGATCACCAGACCGTTATCCGTGGGGTGTGGGTCGAGTGCAAAGCTCGACAGGGCGCGGGGGCCGATGCCTTCGCGCTGCGCGGCGGCCACGATCGCCTTGTCCGGGAATGCGGGATCGAGCCGCACCGTCAGGTGCAGGCCGCAGCGCTCGCCAATCACCGCATACGCCGGGTCGAAGTGGGTGGCCAGCGCGTTGCGCAAAGCCGTCTGACGTTCCCGATACAGCCGTCGCATGCGACCCAGATGCCGTGCAAACTGGCCGCTGCGGATGAATTCCGCCAGTGCCAGTTGTTCGAAGCGGTGCCCGCCGCGCAAGAGTTCGTCGAGGGCGTCGCGGGCTTGTGCGGCGAGCGTGGTCGGCAGAATCAGAAAGCCCAGGCGCAGCGCGGGAAACATCGTCTTGCTGAACGTCCCCACATAGACAACGGGGGCGTTGGCCACCATCCCCTGCATCGCGGCGATTGGTTCGCCTTGATGGCGAAACTCGCTGTCGTAATCATCTTCCAGAATCCAGGCGCCGTGACGCCGTGCCTGCGCGATCAGATCGAGGCGGCGCGAGGCCGACAGCACGCTGCCGAGCGGATACTGATGTGATGGTGTGACATACACCAGTCGTGGCGGCGAGCGTTCCCACTGTCCTTCCGGAATCACGACCCCCTCATCGTCGACGCGCAGCGCGTGAAGGCGAACATCGGCCGAATGGAAAGCGGCCTTCGCGCCGCGATAGCCTGGGTCTTCCATCCACACCGTATCGCCGGGATCCGTGAGCAGGCGGACGCAGAGAATCAGCGCCTCGTGGGCGCCTTCCGTGATCACGACTTGCGACGCATCGCAACGCACGCCGCGCGAGATCCGCAAGTGTGCGGCAATGGCGTCTCGCAGCGCGGGTTCGCCGAGGGGATCGCCGTAGTGATAGTGGCGGGGTTGGGCTTCACGCATGACGCGTTCGAGCGTGCGTCGCCAGGTACTGGTGGGAAAGTGGGTGAGTGCGGGAACCCCCGGCGTAAACGGCAGGGGCGACTCGTCGGCGCGGGCGGCGTGGCGCGTCGCGGGCAAGCGTTGGATGCGGCGTGAGGCGAGTGGTGTTGGGGGACCGTCGGGAGCGCTGGGGGGCGTCGCCACCGGGTCATTGGCTTTCGGCGTCCTGGCGCTGGCGGTACGTGCGGCTTTGGCGGCGAAGTGGGGATCGAGAGTGAGTTGGGCGACGCGGGTACCGAGCCGGTGGGGCACGATAAAGCCTTCGGCGGCCAGTTGGTCGTAGACGATCGAGACCGTGTTGCGTGAAATGGCGAGATCTTCGGCGAGCGTGCGCGAGGCGGGCAGACGGGCGCCGGCGGGCAAACGACCTTCGAGAATGGCGTGTTTGAGGCGGGAGAGGAGTTGTTTCTGAAGCGAGGTGCCAGCGCGCCCGGAGCCGGTCGTCAGGGGGCTGTCGAATAGTGCGGCGACGTTCTCCGGAGCAGGATCGGGAGTGCCGGGACGGGGCGCCGGTCTGGCTTGTCGAGCGGTGGAGTGAGCGTGTGGCACCATGAGATTCTCAAAGAGTGGTGCTTTTCATCGTACCACTGAGGCGATACTTTAGACGTCATGACTTGCGTGTTGCGCCAACTTCCGGAGATGAGCGAGATGACTGACGCCCCGAATTTCAACGAATACGCCCAGCCGATCGGTGCAGCGCTGCCGGACTGGAAGTCGAGAGCGCAGCCGCCGCGTGCGCCGATCGATGGGCGTTACTGCCGGATCGAGCCGATCGACGTGGAGCGTCACGCGAAGGACCTGTACGAGGCGTATGCCAGCGCCGCGGACGGTCGCGACTGGACATACATGAGTGGGGGGCCGTTTCCGGATTTCGACAGCTACTACGCGTACGCGACCAGGATGGCGGCGTCCAGCGACCCGTTGCATTACGCGATCATCGATCGGGAGACGGGGCGGGCGGTGGGGACATTGGCGCTCATGCGCATCGACGCGGTGAACGGCGTGATTGAAGTCGGGCACGTGGCGTACTCGCCGTTGCTCAAGCGCACGCGTGCTGGCACGGAGGCGCAATACTTGCTGATGCGTCGGGCGTTCGACGAATTGGGGTATCGCCGATATGAGTGGAAATGCGACGCGCTCAATGCCCCGTCGCGGCGGGCGGCGGCACGTTACGGGTTCACGTTCGAGGGCATATTCCGTCAGGCGATCGTCTACCGGGGTCGTAGTCGCGACACGGCGTGGTTCTCGATCACGGATGGCGAATGGCCGGCCATCAGTCGGGGGTTCGAACAATGGCTTTCGCTGGAGAACTTTGACGCACAGGGCCGCCAGCGCACGGGGCTAGCCGAATTGATTTCGGCGGCGAGGGCGTGAGCCTCGGGTAGAAACAAACGGCCCGCCGGGGATGCTCCGGCGGGCCGTCACGCTATCGGGACATCGTCTCGATCAGCTCGGGAAGAACACGTACTTCAGTACGAAGAGCACGGCGATCACCCAGGCGGCCGGGTGGACATCCTTCGCGCGGCCCGTGAAGAGCTTGAGCACGGCGTACGAGATGAAGCCGAATGCCAGACCGGTGGCGATCGAATACGTGAACGGCATGGCGAGGGCGGTCAGGGCGGCCGGGGTGGCTTCCGTGATGTCGTCCCACTCCACGTCGAGCAGCTCGCGCAGCATCAACCCGGCCACATAGAGCAATGCCGGTGCGGCCGCGTAGGCGGGCACCGAACCGGCCAGCGGCGCAATGAACAGGGCGAGGATGAAGAGCGCGGCAATCGTGAGCGCGGTGAGGCCGGTGCGTCCGCCCGCCTGCACACCCGAGGCGCTTTCCACGTAGGCCGTCGTGCTGCTCGTGCCCAACAGCGAACCGAAGAAAATCGCAATCGAATCGGCGAAGAGCGCGCGGCCGAGGCCCTTGTAGTGCGTACCTTCGAGCAGGCCGGCTCGCTTTGCCACGCCCATCAGCGTGCCCGTTGCGTCAAACACTTCCACCAGCACGAAGGCCAGAATGACGTGAACGAAGCCTGCATGCAATGCGCCCGGGATGTCGAGTTTGAGGAACGTCGGGGCGAGGCTCGGCGGCATGGCGAAAACGCCCTGGAACTGATTCAGTCCCAACACCATCGAGAGCACCGTCACGGCCAGAATACCGATCAGGATCGCGCCGCGAACGCGCAGGGCGTCGAGCACGGCAATCAGGAAGAAGCCGAAAATCGCGAGCAGGGCTTGCGGGGCGTGGAGATCGCCCAGGCCGATCTTCGTTGCCGGATTGGCGACGACCACGCCGGCGTTACCGAGCGCGATGATGGCGAGGAAGAGACCGATACCGGCGGCGATGGCGCATCGCAACGATTTGGGTACCCCGGCAATCAGCCAGGAGCGTATGCCCGTCACCGTCAGAATGATGAACAAACAGCCTGAGATGAACACTGCCCCCAGGGCTTGCTGCCACGAGTAGCCCATCGCGCCCACGACCGTGAAGGCGAAGAAGGCGTTCAGCCCCATGCCCGGCGCCATACCGATCGGGTAGTTGGCGATGAAGGCCATTACCACCGAGCCGATCGCGGCTGCGAGACAGGTCGCCACGAACACGGCGCTCTTGTCCATGCCCGTTGTGCCGAGAATATTGGGGTTGACGAAGATGATGTACGACATGGTCAGGAAGGTCGTGAGACCTGCCACCATTTCGGTGCGTACGTTGGAGCCATGCTCCTGGAGTTTGAAGAATTTTGTCAGCAACGTGCTCTCCTTGTGCCTTTGTTATGCCGTTGTCCGTGTGCAGCGGGGGCGCGCGCATTGTACTGTGCGCGAGTCCGTGCAGCGGAGTTTCTCAGAACTTGGTTCGCATGCCCAGCCCAAAAGTATTCCCGGCCTCCAGCCCGGATACCTTGTCGTTCAGGTAGGCCACATAAAGATCGGTGCGCTTCGAGACGTTGTAGTCATAACCGACGGCCCAGGTATTTCGACTGACGTCGTTCTGGCCAGAATTTTTCGTATAGGCGTACGACGCGATCGCGCTGCCTGCGCCGAGCGGCACCGACACCCCGAACTGAGCGCCGTTCGACGTCTGATTGCCCCCGGTGATCGTGTTCTTGATGTACTGATATTGCCCGTAGAATTTGACGACGTGAAAATCGTAAGTCAGGCCAGCCTGGAGCGCTTGCTGATTGCGAAAGCCGGTGATGCCGGCCTGATCGTCGGGCGTCGAATCGAACTTCACTTGCTGATACGCGAGCGTGGCGGCGAGCGGGCCGTGAAAATACATCGCGGCGGCGCTCCACTTGTTCTGCCCGGTCTCGCCGGCTTTGTTGCCGAAGGCATAAGACACGCTGGCCCCGAGCCCCTTGTAATCCGGCGTGGCGTACATCACGGCGTTGTTCCATCCCGAATCACCGACGATGCCTTGGCCGGCGAGGCCGAGGAACGTGTGATAGACCATCGGGCTGAACGTATACGAGTCAACGAAGGGGTTGAACAGAATCGTCGAGACGAAATACGACGTGGTAAGTCGGCCCATCGTGACCGTACCGAGCGTATTCGACTGTAGGCCGACGTAGGCATTCCGGGAGAAGAAGCTGTCGCCGGTGAAGCGTCCGTAATGTCCGGTTTGCGGCAGGAAGAAGTCCTCCAGCGCAAAGATCGCCTTGAGACCGTCGCCGAGATCTTCCGTGCCCTTCATCCCCCAGTACGACGTGGACATTCCGCCGCCAGCCTGCGTCCAGGCGCGTTCGCCGCCGGGCGTTTTGACCGCGCCGGCCCAGGCGTCGACCTGACCGTAAAGCGATACGTTCGATTGCGCGTGGGCGACGCCCGCGGCTCCGCAAACCGCGAGGGCAAGCGCGCCCCGCAGCCAACCTGCTGCCTTGCTCATGACTGTGTCTCCGTCTCGTTTTGATTTATGCGTGCCTCTGAACTTCGCTTCTCACCGAAGGGTGCAAGGGGGCACGCCTGAGTCATTGACACACTGACTTCACGTTGCGCGGGTATCGGTGCTGCTTTGAGGTGTGATTATTATTATCAAGATGCCGCTTGTGGCATATCACTCGGCGTTGATACTCGGTATTCCGTTGTTGGGGTGACGCTTGACTCTCGCATCCCTCTGCGGTCGGCCGCCGGGCCGGTACCCGTTTTCGTCTCTCCACGAAATTCGCTTTGGAAAACGGGTACCGGCCCGACGACTCGAAACACGCCAATCCATCGTCGCAACCTTCCCATCTACCCACCCCGCCACCATCACCACCCCCACCGTCACGACGACACTGCCGCTTCATGCGCGCAGGCTCTCGCCGACCGTCCCCACGTGCTGCGCATCTGCTGGTGACGGTCGGCGAGACCCTCGACATCCCATCAGTCCCTCGCCTCGCCCAGTCCACAACGGCCGTGGCTACCGACAACGCTGCAACACCATGCGTCCAACCAGCCCATGCATCAATTCGCGACAACATCGCAATACCCGGTGCGATCAAGTGTTTCGGCGCGGGCCTAATCAGGGAGAGAAACAGCGCGCGGCGACGACATCACGGTACCTGGCGTGGCCAAGTGTTTCAGAGTGAGCCTACTCAGGGCGAGAAAAAACTCACGACGAAGACATCACGATGCGGGCGTGGCGAAGTGCTCCGGATGCGTCCAGATGGCGCGTGAAACATTTCGCGAAGAAGTCACGAAACCGGGCATAGGGAAGTGCTTGGGGGATGGCGAGGCTCTCGACGATCGTCACCAGCAGATGCGTAGCACGTGGGGACGGTCGGCGAGAGCCTGGGCGCATGAGAAGACGGTGTCATCGTGACGACGAGGTGGGGGAATGCGGTGAGGTGGGGGCGTGGGGGAGGGGGCGACGATGTGTGGGTGCGTTTCGAGCTGTCGGGCCGGTGCCCGTTTTCCAAAGCGAATTTCGTGGAGCGACGAAAACGGGCACCGGCCCGGCGGCCGACCGCAGAGGGAGGCGAGGGTCAAGCGCCAAGCAGCACGAACAAAGCGTCGAGCAAAAATCAGCGAACCGCCCGCCAATTGGCCTGATGCGCCGTCAGCCACTTTTCGGCGAGCGAAGGATCGCCGTGCCGGTTCGGATGAAACGAAGGCGCGAGGTACTTGAGCATTGGCCC
Source organism: Pandoraea sp. B-6 (assembly GCF_000282835.1). Taxonomy (NCBI): domain Bacteria; kingdom Pseudomonadati; phylum Pseudomonadota; class Betaproteobacteria; order Burkholderiales; family Burkholderiaceae; genus Pandoraea; species Pandoraea sp. B-6. The sequence goes on from NZ_AKXS01000291.1 coordinate 25,933, forward strand.
GGTGCTACGCCAGACGACCCCATCGCGCCCGAAGAACATCGTGATGAAACCCCACCACGTGCGGGGCTTGAAGAGGGTGCCGTCATGCCAGAGGTTATTGATCGTCTGCGCGTGGCTCTCTACTGCGAACATGAACAGCACGTAGAGATACGTGAGAACGCGTTGCCGTTCGCTGCCGCCGAGTGCGCGATAGAGATCGAACGCTACAGCCTTGTGCTCCGTTTCCTCGGCCGCGTGCCAGCGCCACATCAGGCGCATCTTCGGTTCGGCCTTCGCGAGCCAACGGTCGTAGCGAAGGGCCCCGTCGCCGAATACCGCCGTGCAGTGCTCGTAGGCGGCCGTCACGGCCAGCATGTACATTGGCGAGAGCTTGCGGCGGCGCGCCCACTGAATGCGTGTCGTCGCCCAGTTCTCCCAGTGATTGACCAGTCCCTGCTTCGCCAATTGTGCGTTGTACTGACCATGCAGGTGCCGATGCGTCGCTTCCTGTCCGATGAACTGGGCGATGTCTGCCCGAAGCGTGTCGTAGCTCGCATCGGCGGGCAGGCGATCCATCGTGTCGCGCACCGAGTCGATGAACGATTGCTCGCCCACCGGGAAGCTCATCGACAGCGCGTTGTAATACATGGTGCGATAGGCATCGCCGCTGTGCCAATGACGCGCGAAGCCATCGGCCAGATCGACAGTCAGTTTGCGTACGGTCAGGGCAGAAATGTCGTGGCTCATGGTGTCTTGCCTCTGCGGCGATGTTGAGGGATTCGCAGCGCCGACGCGGCGCGGCAAGCGCGTTCCGTTGCGGTCTCTTGAGTTTTGCGGCGAATGTGAGCATTATTCATTTTTCAGGCGCTTTGCCGCAACTCGCTTCCCGCTCAGGTTTTTCAACATGGCCACACCCAAGCCGCCCGCGACCCAGAACGCCCCGTCCGCCATGCGAAAGCGGCCGATGCAGGCACGGGCGCAACACACCGTCGAGACCATTTTCGAGGCCACTGCTCAGGTTCTCGACGAAGAAGGCGAGGCGGCGCTCACAACCAATCGCATCGCCCGCAAGGCAGGCTTCTCCATCGGTACCCTGTACCAGTACTTCCCGACCAAGGAGGCGATTCTGCTCGCGATGATCGCGCGCGAACGGCGTCGGGTGATGGACGAACTCAACGAGCGCATCGCCCGAGCGGCGGACGAGGGGGCCGACCCGGAACGCGTGATTCGCGAGCGGCTGCGGGTGCTCATCGAAGCCTTCGGCGCAGGCGGGCGTGTGAAACGCTCGCTCATCAAGATGGCGTGGCAACTCGATCACCACGAGAACATCATGCAAGCCATGCGCGAGGCGGCCGAACATATCGCTGTCGCCATGTCGCGGCGCGACGCGCCCGAAATGCGTCCACCCACCGCCGCCACCGTCTTCGTGCTCACGCGGGCCGTCATGGGCACGCTGCGCTCGGCCGCGCTCGAAGACTCCCCCTTGCTTGGCACTCCCGAGTTCGAGGACGAGCTTTACCGGTTGTGCTGGGGGCTGTTGCGCGCGGACGGCTAAGGCTACGGGTGCCCGTGTTGAAGAAGGCAACAAAAAAGCTGGCATCTGCCAGCTTTTTTGTGGGGACTACCGGGCGATCCTTGATGATCGCCCGTCGTTCGGCCCGGACGTTACTTCTTCATTACGCCTTCGCGACGCTTTCCAATGCAGCGTTGAACGTCTTGCTCGGACGCATGACCTGCTCGAGCTTCTCGAAGTCCGGCTTGTAGTAGCCGCCGATATCCGCCGGCTTACCCTGCACGTCGGCGAATTCGCCCACGATGGCCTTCTCGTTCTCGGTCAGTTGCTTGGCGAGCGATACGAAGTGCTTGGCCAGATCGGCGTCGTCCTTCTGCTCGGCCAATTCCTGCGCCCAGTACATCGCCAGATAGAACTGGCTGCCGCGGTTGTCCAGCTGGCCGGTCTTCGGCGACGGACCCTTGCTGTTGTCGAGCAGCTTGCCGGTGGCAGCATCGAGCGTCTTGGCGAGGATCTTGGCGCGCTGGTTGCCCGTCTTGATGCCCAGGTCTTCCAGCGAGACTGCCAGTGCCAGGAATTCACCCAGCGAGTCCCAGCGCAAGTGGTTCTCTTCCACCAGTTGCTTGACGTGCTTAGGTGCCGAGCCGCCGGCACCCGTTTCGTACATGCCGCCACCGGCCATCAGCGGCACGATCGACAGCATCTTGGCGCTGGTGCCCAGTTCCATGATCGGGAACAGGTCGGTCAGGTAGTCGCGCAGAATGTTGCCGGTCACCGAGATGGTGTCCAGACCGCGAATCACGCGCTCGAGCGTGTAACGCATGGCGCGCACTTGCGACATGATCTGGATGTCGAGACCGTTGGTGTCGTAATCCTTCAGGTACGTTTCAACCTTCTTGATCAGCTCGGCTTCGTGCGGGCGGTACGGGTCGAGCCAGAACACGGCCGGCATGCCCGAATTGCGCACGCGGTTCACGGCGAGCTTCACCCAGTCACGGATCGGCGCGTCCTTGACCTGGCACATACGCCAGATGTCGCCGGCTTCCACGTTCTGCGAGAGCAGCACTTCGCCCGTGGCGATGTCGACGATGTTCGCCACGCCGTCTTCGGCGATTTCGAAGGTCTTGTCGTGTGAGCCGTACTCTTCCGCTTTCTGAGCCATCAGGCCGACGTTCGGCACCGTACCCATGGTAGTCGGGTCGAAGTTGCCGTTGGTCTTGCAGAAGTTGATGATTTCCTGATAGATGCGCGCGAACGTGCTCTCCGGGATCACGGCCTTCGTGTCCTTCGGACGGCCGTCGGCACCCCACATCTTGCCGCCGATACGGATCATGGCCGGCATCGAGGCGTCGACGATCACGTCGTTCGGCGCGTGCAGATTCGAAATACCCTTGGCGGAGTCGACCATCGCCAGTTCCGGGCGATGCTCGTGGCAAGCATGCAGGTCGCGGATGATCTCTTCACGCTGCGTGCTAGGCAGCGATTCGATCTTCTCGTACAGATTCACGAGGCCGTTGTTGACGTTCACGCCCAGTTCGTCGAACAGCTTGCCGTGCTTTTCGAAAGCTTCCTTGTAGAAGATCTTCACGGCGTGGCCGAACACGATCGGGTGCGAGACCTTCATCATGGTGGCCTTCACGTGCAGCGAGAGCATCACGCCGGTCTTGCGCGCGTCTTCCATCTGCTCTTCATAGAAGTCGCACAGCGCCTTCTTGCTCATGAACATGCTGTCGATGATTTCGCCGTCGAGCAGCGCGACCTTCGGCTTGAGCACGATCGTCTTGCCGCTCTTGGTGACGAGTTCCATCTTGACGTCACGGGCGCGGTCGAGCGTCATCGACTTTTCGCCGTGGTAGAAGTCGCCATGCTTCATGTGCGCCACGTGCGTGCGCGAAGCCATGCTCCACTCGCCCATGCTGTGGGGGTGCTTCTTGGCGTAGTTCTTGACGGCGAGCGGGGCGCGACGATCCGAGTTGCCTTCGCGCAGCACCGGGTTGACGGCCGAACCGAGGCACTTCGAGTAACGCTTCTGGATGGCTTTCTCTTCGTCGGACTTCGGGTCTTCCGGAAAGTCCGGCACCTTGTAGCCCTTCGATTGCAGTTCCTTGATCGCGCTCTGGAGCTGGAACACCGACGCGCTGATGTTCGGCAGCTTGATGATGTTCGTATCAGGGTCTTGCGTCAGACGGCCCAGCTCGGCGAGGTTATCCGGCACGCGCTGGTCGTCCGTCAGAAATTCGGGGAATTCTCCGAGGATACGAGCCGCGACCGAGATGTCGCTCGTCTCGACCGACACGCCCGCCGGTGCCGTGAACGTACGAATGATCGGGAGGAAAGCGCTGGTGGCCAGAAGCGGTGCTTCGTCGGTCAGGGTGTAGATGATGCTGGGTTGCTGCGTACTCATCGCTGGTCTCGGATTCAAGAAGCAGGGAACGGTGGGGGAGCGCTGCCGACTGGGGTAACAGTCAGCTAGCCATGACGAATTTTTCCGATTGTGACACGGGTCGGGGGCAAAACTGAAATGCCTTTTCGTAATGTGAATGCTTTAGTCTTATATAAGACTGGCACTGAAGCGCCCATGATGTCGTGGAAAACCCCGTAGGACGGGGCACGGCTCACCGAAGCCTGGGTCATGAAGCGAGCGGAAAAGCGATTAATTCAGATTGTTCTTCATTTTCAATAGGTAAAATCTATTGAAAATGAGTGCGGCATGGACTCGGTAGCGCGAGATTCCGTGAGGCGTGCGTGCCGGTTATTCGCATTTCCCCGAGAGAACGAGGGCCTCAGCCTTTCGTGGCTGGAGACATGCCCATGCGACAAGTCCATGAACTACGCGCGTCCAAGTCTGAAATATGCGGGGGGAAGGGCGGACGCGGTTGCGAGCAGAGAGATGTGGGCGCTTTGTCGCCAATAGGATGACGGTCACGCGCCGGGCATTGTGTATTGGCGTATTCAATTCGGACGCCCAATGCAAAAAGGGCCGACGCATCGTCGGCCCTTCGAATCTGGTGGGTGGTACAGGGATTGAACCTGTGACCCCTGCCGTGTGAAGGCAGTGCTCTACCGCTGAGCTAACCACCCAAATCATTAACTAAATCAATGATTTAGTGCTGATTGCTGAAGCTTTTGTTTCGCAATCAGGAGCAGAACTTTAACTGTTTTCGTAGAAGCCTGCAACTTTTCTTTTGTTCTTTTTTGCTGCCGCCGTGACGATATCTCTCGATCACTTCACGCCGTTTCTCGCGATGACTCGCAAGCAGCAAAGACCGCAATTATAGGGATGTTTTTCGTGCTTGGGAAGGCCTTCGTGCGAATTTTCCGTGTGGTTCGTTGCGAACTCACGCCGTTTGTGCCGTGTCGCCTTCCGGGGGCGCCGGTTCGATACGCCATACGCACGTCCCCTTCATCCCCTTGTCGATGTCGTTCAGCACACCGGCATGCTGAGCGACCTCGTCATCTGCTGCCGCGATTACGGGAAGATCGAACTGGCGCAACGAAATCTTTTCGCGCTGGGTGCCCACATCGCCCCCGTCGCCATCGCCGATCTCGATGACGAGACTCTCCTGGCCGCGCGTCATGGCGAGGTACACGTCGGCGAGCAATTCCGCGTCGAGCAAGGCGCCGTGCAGCGTACGGTGCGCGTTGTTCACGCCGAGACGCTCACAGAGGGCGTCCAGCGAATTGCGTCGACCGGGGAACATCTCCCGGGCACGCAGCAGCGTGTCGATCAGACTCGAGCAATGCTGCATGAACGGCGGCCAGCCGAGGCGGGCGAATTCCATATCCAGGAAGCCCAGGTCGAACGCCGCGTTGTGAATAATGATTTCGGCGTCGCGGCAGTACTCGCGCAACTCTTCCGCAATCTCGGCGAATTTGGGTTTGTCGGAAAGGAATTCGGTGGTGAGTCCGTGCACCGCCAATGCGCCCGGATCGCTGTCGCGCTCGGGGTTGATATAGAAGTGCAGGTTGTTGCCGGTCAGGCGGCGATTGACCAGTTCGACGCAACCGATTTCCAGCAGACGGTCCCCCGTCTTCGCATTCAGGCCGGTGGTTTCGGTATCGAGGATCAGTTGTCGCATGCTGTTCGTTGAATCTAGTGTGCTTCGTGTGCTTTCGGAATTGACGCGCCGCGGGTCATGACCCCTCACGCAATGCGCGGATACTGCTCAAGCCGCGGCGATGGCCACCGGCTCACTGGCCGCGACGCAGGCTCTCAACGCCTCGGTTGGCCAACTGGTCGGCGGCTTCGTTGCCGTCGTGGCCGGCATGACCTTTCACCCAACGCCAGTCGATCTCGTGTTTCTGCGAGACGGCGTCGAGTGTCTGCCACAGGTCGGCGTTCTTCACCGGCGCCTTGGCGGCGGTTTTCCAGCCACGGGCCTTCCAGCCGTGAATCCACTCGCTGATGCCTTTCTGCACATACTGCGAGTCGGTGTGCAGCACCACGCTGCAGGGCTTGTTCAGGGCTTCGAGCGCGCGAATGACGGCCAGAAGCTCCATGCGGTTGTTGGTCGTGTTGGCTTCGCCGCCGAACATTTCCTTGCGGTGTTTGCCCGCGACGAGCAGGGCGCCCCAGCCGCCGGGGCCAGGATTGCCTTTGCAGGCACCGTCGGTGTAAATCTCAACTTGCGGCAAGGTCATCTCTCAAACGATCAATCGGGCGCGTCGGCCGCTTCCGCCATCTGGCGATGCGTGGTGTTGGGGGTTGCCACGGGGGCCGCCGCCGGCTGGAGGCCGAGTATACGCTTGCGCACTTTGCCGACCAAGCGCATGCCTCGCACGCGCTTGACCGCGCGCACCGCATAGAGTGCCCCGAAAATTGGCCACCAACGGTCGCCGGCCGGTTCCATGAACTCGAAGCGCTGCAGCCAGTGCTCGCCGCGCAGGGGCGGGCGGTAGCAGCCGAAGCGGCCGCGATCGATGTCGAAAGAGAGCAGCTTGAGCCAGTCCTTCAGACGCGTGAAGGCGATGAGATCGGCGCCAGGCGGCAGGAACGGCGTGCCGGCGAGTCGTCCCAGCTCTTCGCGCGCACCCCACAGGCTCAGATTATTGAAGCCGGTGATGATGACCTGTCCCTCGGGCACGAGTATGCGTTCGACCTCGCGCAGGATGTCGTGCGGATTCTCGGCAAACTCGAGCACGTGCGGCAGGACCACGAGATCGGTGCTCGCCGTGGCGATAGGCAACTCGTCGAAGCGGCTCACGAGGATGTCGCGTGGGATCATGTCGGCCGCGCCCGCGTGGCACGACGGCGTGCCACTGGTTGTATCGCTGGCGGCCTTGGTCACGAGCGGCGAGGCGTCGGGGCCGCGCGCAGCCGTCAGGACGAGACCGCGATAAGGCATGCGGTTCTCGCGCAGGGTATCCAGTTCGGGGCGGCCAAGTTGCAGCGCGTGATAGCCGAACAGATCCCCGACCCATTGGTCGAAAAGGGCCTGTTCCCATGCGAGCGCGTAGCGGCCTGGTGGTGAGACGAGCCAGAGGGGCCAGTCTATAATCGGACGTTCTGACATGGTGGCGAGTATATATGGATGCGCACGCAGATGCGGTAAGTGAGGCGTCGGCCGGAACAATGACCGTCTTTCCCGTCCCCGCGTTCCAGGACAATTATCTCTGGGTCGTTGATAACGGCAAAGATGCCGTGGTGGTCGACCCGGGCGACGCCGCGCCGGTGCTCGCCTATCTCGAATCGCGTAATCTCACGCTGCGCGCCATTCTCATCACGCACAAACATGCCGATCACATCGGCGGTGTCGATGCGCTGCTCGAGCATTTCAACGTTCCCGTGCACGGCCCGGCCGGCGAAGCCATCGCCTGCGTCGATCATCCGCATGGCGGCGGCGAGACGGTTCACATCGCCGCCCCGGCCATGACGCTGGAAGTGATCGACGTGCCCGGCCACACCCAAGGGCATATCGCATATTTCCTCGGCGCCGGAGCCGCAGGCGCGCCGCATCTCTTCTGCGGCGACACACTGTTCTCGTGCGGCTGCGGACGCCTGTTCGAGGGCTCGCCTGCACAGATGCTCGCTTCGCTGGATGCGCTCGCCGCGCTGCCGCCCGCCACGCTCGTGCACTGCGCGCACGAATACACGCTGTCGAACATTCGCTTCGCGCTGGCGGTCGATCCGGATAACGCGGCGCTCAATGCGTGGCATCGGGAGGCAACGGCGCTTCGCGCGGCCGGCCGTCCCACATTGCCCACGACGCTCGCCCAGGAGCGCGTGACCAACCCCTTCCTGCGCAGCGACGCACCGGCCGTCATCGCGGCTGCGCAACGCCATGCAGGGCGTGCGTCGCTCTCTCGCGAGGCGGTATTCGCCACCGTGCGTAGCTGGAAAGACAGCTTCCGTTGATCGTGACTCTGCCACGCTGTCAACAGCGTGGCATGGCATGACATTGTCACAAAGCGGGCGTTGACATGTTCGCTCACACCTGCTCAGCCTTGCCGCATCCCCGCCCTGCGATGTTTCGGTCTCTTATCGATCCCATCGGGCCCGCCGTCCCGGCGTCTCGTTTCAGCCACATCGCGACCGTCCAAGATCGGGGATAACCCTCAAATTTGGGGTCTTTTTGCGTAAATTTTGCAAAAAAATTAGGCAGAATGGTTGACGCATCTGAAGGGTTTCCTTACCATTCTTGCCAATTTCATGAAGATGCAACCCAATTCGAGCCCGATCAATGCGACTTATCGTTAGCTTGCTACTGACGCTGCTTCTGGCGGCGTGTGCCGGCACAGCACCGACCAACGGTGCATTGAGTTCCACGCCGACTGCGCAAGGCCAATCGCCTCTCGCCACGACAGCCAAAGGCAAGCAACGCGTCTCAAGCGATCAGACCATTGACCTTGACAGCGACTCGATCAACGACCTGGCCTACGGCAGCGACGACGCCGACCTCTGGTCGCGCATTCGTCACGGTTTCGCGATCCCCGATCTGGACACCGACCTCGCGCAGGACCGCACGCAGTGGTACGCGCAGCGTCCCGAATACGTCGAGCGCATGATCGAGCGCTCGAGCAAATACCTGTTCCACATCGTTGAAGAACTCGAGCGCCGTCATATGCCGACGGAACTCGCGCTGCTGCCGTTCGTGGAAAGCGCGTATAACCCGCAGGCGCTCTCGACGGCGAAGGCGGCCGGCATGTGGCAGTTCATTCCCAGCACGGGCAAGACGTACAACCTCAAGCAGAACATGTTCCAGGACGAGCGCCGCGACGTGCTCGCCTCGACGACCGCAGCGCTCGACTACCTCTCGAAGCTCTATGCGATGTTCGGTGACTGGCAACTGGCGCTCGCGGCCTATAACTGGGGCGAAGGCAACGTGCAGCGTGCGATCGAGCGTAATCAGGCGCAAGGGTTGCCGACCGATTACCTGAGCCTGCGCATGCCGACCGAGACGCGTTACTACGTGCCGAAGCTGCAGGCGATCAAGAACATCATTGCGCACCCGGAAATCTACAGCGTGAAGCTGCCCGAGATTCCGAATCACCCGTACTTCGTCAGCGTGACCACCAAGCGCGACATCGACGTGGCATTGGCCGCGAAGCTGGCCGACCTGCCGCTCGACGAATTCCGCGCGCTCAATCCGTCGTTCCGCAAGCCGGTGATTCTTGGCGCGGCACAGCCGAAGATTCTCCTGCCGTTCGATAGCGCCGAAGTGTTTCAGCGTCGTCTGAAGGGTTATGACAAGCCGCTTTCGAGCTGGACGACCTACACGTCCGCATCGCGTGAGCGTCCGGAAGACGTCGCGCGCAAGCTGGGTGTCGACGCCGCGGTCATCCGTTCGGTCAATAACATTGCGCCGCGCATGCGCCTCAAGGCGGGCTCGACGTTGCTGGTGCCGCGCTCGGACGACATTGACCAGGACATCAGCGCGTCGGTAGCACGCAATGCCGTGCTTGCGCTGGAGCCGGATATTCCCGATACGCGCAAGGTGATGGTGCGCGCTCGCAAGCACGACACGCTTGCCCGCGTGGCCCAGCGCAGTGGCGTGAGCGTCGCACAGATCAAGAGCTGGAATCGTCTGCGTCGCGATACGCTCACGTCGGGCCAACTGCTGGTGCTTCACGTACCGGTCAAGGACGCCTTGCGCGTGGCGGCTGCGTCCGAGGCCCCGGCGGCCACGGGCGACGGCGAAGCGCCGCGTACGCGTCTGGTGCGCGGCAAGCATGGCAAGATGATCCGCGTGGTGGAGCGTCGGCCGGCCAAGGCTGCCGTCGCTGACAATAGGACCGCAACGGCCAAGGTGGCATCGAAGGGGCGGGCGAAGGCCCCTGCGAAGACAGTCGCCAAGATGGCTTCGAAGCCCACCGCCAAGAAGGCACCTGCGAAGGTGACCAAAACGGCACAACGCTGAGCGTAAGCTTTCTGTTAGCCGGGTGATCGCGCGTCCCCAAAGTCAGGTGAGGCAGGACGCCGGTGAGGAATTCAGTCACTGGTGTCCGTGAGATGTCCCCCTGGCTTCGCGATCCGACAGCACCCGTCGATAGACGCCATTGTGACGTTGCAACACACCGCGATCGACAAGATATCGCCGCAGTCGGGCGTAATCGGTGGTGAACAATTGGCAGATTCTGGATATCTCCAATTCCGTGTATTCGACTTCCGGAGCGAAAGCCGTCGCGATCTTTTCGATGACGAGATCCGTTTCCAGCTGTCGATCGCTCAAATCTTCAGCGCTACGATGCTGCCGATCGGCAATGTCCCCCCACGCCGTGTCGACATCCGAAAATCCACGCTCATTTCGCTGAATGAGGCCAATGCTCAGTAACTGGGTCACGATTTTGCCGACGACCTTTGCATCGGTGCCAACTCTCTCCGCGATATCGGCAAGGCGACCGACGCCGAGGACGATTGCCGCGTAAACGGCGCGTGTCTCACGTGACGTCATCGTGGCAACGATGGCGTTTTTGCGAAGACGTTGGTTCAGTGCCTGCTCCCCAATCGGCAAGTAGCTGCTGCGAATTGGAATTTCTCCGAGTTCGACAAGCTCGGACTGCAGTGACTGCCAACGGAGCACGCGTTCACTATGTTGACGCTTCCGAACAATACCCAAGCCACTTTGGCGATATTTGTGCGACTCCGGCAGCGTTATCAACTCGAACGAATTGTCCAGCCTGTGCAACAGGGCTTCCCAGATCGGCGTTCTGACTCTGCGAACGCGTGGCTCGCCATTCCTGCTGATGGTGGTCAGCATGGTTGGCTCATGCAGGCACAGAATGCCACCGGGCGCGATGTGTTCCCAGAGCGCCGCGACGAATCTGACGTCGTCGGCCGGCGTGCCTGCATCGATCCACGCGATGTCTATCGGTCCCCATGAAGCGATGGTGGCGGCGTCGAGTGCATAGAAGTCGCGGTTGACGAAGGTCACGAATCCTCTGTCGATATCATGATGCTTCAATGCATCCCATGCCGCTTCGGCCGAGGAGCCTTCGACCGAGAAGTTGTCGATGGTAATCAGCCTGGGTTGATAGACGTCGGGAATTCCGGTCGGATCCAGAAGTGCGCTGCGTTCTTGCCAAGTCGAGGCATCCAGCAAATCCCTATCGTGTTGCCATGCCTGCCGCGCCTGCTGGAGTGCCTTCGCGATGAAAATCGTGCTGTCGCCGGCACCTATCTCGACGACGGTTGCGGGGCGGGTCATGCAGATAAGTGCCGAGATTAGACTGGCGCTGCTCTCGGTACCCATTCCGGGTCTAATCATGTGCATAGGCACTCCCTCCAGAGAGTAATCGCAGCATGCCGGCTTCCACAAAGTTGGCGATGTTCAGCGGCACGGATTCCGGTATCGCTTTCCATTGCTCGTCCAGGGAGAAGATGCGTTGAGAAGCTTCGCTCAATCGAATGGTTCGGCCGTTAAGCTGGTTGATCGCTACGCGTCCGATCCCGGGTGCGTCGGCAAAGCGGCAGGTGGGTTCGATCATGTAGCGGACCGCAGGAGATGCCGGGAACGCCTCATCGAGCTCGATGAATCCATGTCGATACAGCGCGACCAATAGCGTGGCCGCCTCATGCACTACACCATTGACTTCCATGCCCGACAACGCACCCACGGTCGTCCCTCCCACGAGCGCCTGAACGTCCGCATGACGAAACCCTCCAAACGCCTGCGCGCTTTCCACCACAACAAGCGACGATCGAACTCCCCGAGTACCGACAAGCCGAGGCGTGTCGTGAGCGATGCGTACCGAACGAGACCATCTGACTAAGTGATGTGGCTGCAGGAATTCAGGGCAGGCGGCAAGCGGGTTGTGCAATTGCGGCGGTATTGACTTGCAAAGCGTGTAGCTACCGTTTTCGTCGCCGTGGCCGCCCTGGAGATACTCGGCAAGCTGCCAGGCGTATCCGCCCGTGCCCCGATAGAAGTTGGGTTGAATCGGATCGGTTCTCATGGTCGTTCAAGCCGATTTCAATATGACAATTGCCGTTGCCATGCCTACGGCAGCCCCGTCCTGTACTTCGGACGGGATTATTTCTTCGACCGTGAGGCCGCTGGCCTGCGCGATGGGGACGATTGACGACGGTGTCCACATCCGGTCTCGAAGATCGCAAACGACCCCTTCGATATTCCCATCATCACTCCGTCCCGATTGCGCAAACACGGATCGATGCATGATCCGCTTGTCGCTGTCGTATTTGTAGGCCCACCAGATGAGCGTGGCTTCCCCGTTACTCCGCCGAAATGGCACTACGGTGCATCGCTTGTCCATGAACGAAAGGCGCTCGGGTGTCCCGTCACCGAAGACGGCGAGCATCATCCTTGAACCGCCATCGCGCAGTTGCGCCTTCGCGCCACGCAACAGCACTTCGAGCTTGTCGTCGTCGAGAATGAAATTGACGGTCGCATCGCCAAAAAGCACGACATCGAAGCGTCGTTCCGTGATCGGCCTCGGCAAATCAAATATGTCGCCTTGGAGCGCGTGAATGTGGTTGTGACTGATGGCCGCGTTGAAGCGGTCGATGGCCACGGGAGAGATGTCGATGCCAAAGCTCTCCTTCAGCGAAAACTTCCTGGCGAGCTGAAGGAGCAGCCGACCATCGCCGCAGCCGAGATCGAGAACATTTTGCCCATCGCGGACAATAGATTCCGCGGCGGAAAAATCCCACGTCGCACGGACGGTCGTTAACTCATACTCGTCGAATAGCGGCTCGTCGAAGTAGTAATGGCTGGCTCTGAGATTTGCTATGCCCGATGTCACGATGCGATCCAAAGGGGCTTGCAACGTTACCGAGTTCGAATCGTTTGGCTTCGATCCGAAGCGTCCTATCCCATCCATCAACAAGCTCCTTTTGTGACCATGCCTGGTCAGTTTTTGACGTTTAATGCGAGGCCGCAAGCGCCGACGATCGCCGCAGCGACGCCAGCAGCCACGAGCGCCGTGCTCACGTGCGCCGTACTGATCATGCCGGCGCTCAGGAAGCCGAGAAATACCGAAGACTGTATGCAAAACAGGTAGGCGGGCATCAGGTTGACACGCCGCTGAGGATCGATCGCCTTCATCATGAAACTCGCTGTGAGCGTGTTCTGAATGCCGTTCGCCGATCCAATCAGAAACGTGGCGCACATGATGATCCATGCCGTGTCGCTCAAGGCGAGCCATAAAATCCCGAAACCGATGACACTGGCTGCAATAGAGGCGCCGGCGGCGTCGCCGAATCTTGCCAACATCCCGGAAAAAAGCACGGGACCGACGATCAGTCCGACACTCAACGCGCTGATCACGAGTCCGTAGATATCCGCGCTGAATTGCAGTTCGGTGCGAATTCGGAAAATCAACAACACATTTAGGGTGGATGTCAGCACGACCGTCATCAACAATGGGGAGACCGCACGGACCACACCGGCTGTACGAAACAGACCGGTCAGGTCTAGTCGTGCCTTCCGCTTGTCTTGTGTGGGCACCTGATCGGATTTTCTGCCGCAAGCATCCAGTACGTTGAACGACCTCGCGGTGACAGACGCGGCGACCAGCACCAACAGCGCCAGCAGCAACAGCCCCCGCGAGCGCTCGGCCGTGCCGTATAGCAGCCCGCCGAGCGCGGGACCGCCCACGTAACCCATATTTCGCACCGATTGCGCAATCCGGTTGATGCGATCGATGTGCCGTTCGTTGTTGGTAACGCCAGGAATGGCGACCATGATTGCCGCCCACTGAAGGGATCCCGTGGATCCGAGCGCCATTGATACGACGACGTAGCTCCAGAAGTGGTTGGCCAATGACGCGATCGCGATCAGAAGCGATTGAATGAGAAAAGCCGCAGGAATCGTCTTGCGAGGCCCGATTCGCCGGAGGACCATGGGGGCAATCGGACCAGCAAGCATGCCTCCGATGAGACCGGCGGCGAGCAATATCGATATCGAGAGCGTATCGTCGGCCATCCTCAGGGCGAAAGTCACTTGAGCGGCCTCATCGGCGAAGCTGCCGAACGACACGGAGATGCCAATGAAAACGAGCGCCCATCGGCCCATGATGCTCATCAAAGGGCTCCCCACCGCGCCAGCGATGCGGCGACGCTCAGGAGATCATCGTTGAGCATTCGGTCTTTCCCGCTCGATAGGTTGGAAATATTCACTTGCTGGCCGGCGCTCAGGCGACTCAGAAAGTCGTGCAATGCACGGCTGTATCTGAAGTTGCCGCAATGGCCGTTGGCCGCGACCAGGACTTCTCCGTCCCGAAATACCGGCATCCACTGCAGCGTGCTGATGGCGTTGAGGGCGATGATGTTGTTCAGTGTTTCGACGTCAACGATTGGACGACCGACGTTCAACCGGCTGCTGGTGTCCGAGATGAGTTGGGAAATCATCATTCGTCTTTTCAGAGCCTTGTCGTCAAGCAAGGCCCTCAAGGACGAAAGCAGAAGCTCGTCATCGGGGTTCAGACTCGCGATGCCGGACGAGCGCACGTCATGGCGGGTACGATTGGGTGTCTGGAGGCGGTCCTGCACGTAGTTCGCGTTTTGCTGAGCGTCGTTGCCGGTCTCCCAGAATGCGATGTTCACGTTTACCGACACGTCGGATTTTGTTTCGGCAACGTGCAGCCAGTCCTCGGGGAAATAAGTAACTCGATTCCTTTTGTTCTCAAGCGGAATGGCTTCAGACTTGAATGATTCATAGTCTGGAAATCGCACGCCAATGAGATCCGACCGGACTCCGGGCCAAGTGAACATCGTTTTTCCATCGCGCAAGGTGAACCCGAAATTGTGCGCATGATCCACATGAATTCCGATATGAGTGGATGAATATCGCCCGATAAAGCAATCAAGATCGACGCGGCCGCCAGGTCGATAGCCTATTGATAAGGCGAGTCGATCAGAAAACGCTTTTGCGATATCCCAGATAGTTGGGCTTGCCGCATGAAGCCCGTAGTACATGACCGCCCACTCGTCATCGCCGGCGAGACGCCCGACTCTAGACACATAATCCTCGAGCGTGTTATCCGTGGGAAGCGCAAGGAAATCAGGGCGCGGTTCTGGCGAGCGCTTTCCATTGAAAGCCGTTATGGCTTCGGAATTCGGGTTGCGGGAGCGAATGTCGCTCGCGCACGCAGCATATTCCTGGAGCGCACCCATCAAATCTTTTTCGTTGAATGGAATCTGCGATATGACCATTTCCGTCGCTTGCTTACCCCATAATTCATTCGCGAATTGCGGCGACAGGAAGGTGGCCATATTCGATGTTCCGTTCGGGGAGATTTGGGAAAATGAGCAAGAGGCGTCGGCCTCTTGCTCGCGGCGCGGAAACAGCAATGAATGAGCTTTGTTTCGACTTTCAGGTGGCCTCTGCGACGGCCGTGACTTCGTCATCGTTACGCTGCGCATACTTGACATTGGCCACGACAGGCGCCACCTCGAAATCATTGCGCTGTGCATATTTCACGTTGGCTACGATTGGATCAACCTCGTCAGCGGTCAATTCACGATTTCTTGGGATGTTTTTCAGAGGAATCGGCATTTTGATAATCCTTTTAAAGAAATATGAATTTGTGAAAAAATTATGCGCACATCCGGATTTTTTCATTGGAAATGATGGCTGCGTGCGGATTAAAGTTGCATTGGATGTAATGGAGGTGTCAAGCGTGGGTGACGTCGATTTGGCGCGATAGATCCTTTGTGGGTGCAGTGAGCGAATCTATTTTCTCGGCTTTGATTCATTAAAATCAATGATTTAGAAAGTATCTCTGGGATTTTTCCGATTAATGCAAAGGAGGATGCGGCGGGGCTCAAGTTTCGGACGTTTTCGTACCACAATGGCGCATCGGTTGAGCACGTGCCCAATCGTCGTTTCTGTTGGCAACTGTTGTAGTCTTGCCTACGCGACGTCGTGAGGTACCCGCCGCTGGCGGCGGGCGGTGCGGCAGTCCGTTCGTGGCGCTGCCAGTCGTCGAAGCTGGTGACGCAGTGCCGATGTCCTTGCTGCAGCTATGACTCCGGTCGCCGAGCCAGCCTGACTCAGCGTAATCCCCTAGCGTTTTCGGCCGCTGGACGGCCTGTCCGGTAAGCCTTCCGTAAGCGTCAACGCGCACACTGAGCGCGAGGCACGGCATCCGTGTCCGACGATTTCATTGCACTGAAACGCATTGCCTGTCGACGGCGACATGCCGCTCGACCTTGCCGGCCCGATCCGGCGCCGCGCCACCTCCGTTCCCCACCGGCACTCCCGGTCGGGCACTGGGCGCGCGAGCCAATTCTTATATGCAAGGAGACACCATGACTTCGTATGCGTCGTTTCACGCCCGTTCCATTGCGCCCGATTCGCGCGCGGCCTTCTGGGAGGAGCAGGCCCGTCTGATCGACTGGGAGACACCCTTCACCCAGGTGCTCGATTACGACAAGCCACCGTTTGCACGATGGTTCGTTGGTGGCCGAACGAATCTGTGCCACAACGCCGTCGACCGCCATTTGCCGTCGCGCGGCTCGCAAAATGCGCTGATCTGGGTGTCGACGGAGACCGAGCAGGAGCGTGTCTACACGTACGACGAACTGGCGGCAGAAGTGAATCGCATGGCGGCGTCGCTGCAATCGCTGGGCGTTGCGCGCGGCAAGCGGGTGCTGATCTACATGCCGATGGTGCCCGAAGCGCTGTTCGCGATGCTCGCCTGCACGCGGCTCGGTGCGATTCACTCGGTGGTGTTCGGTGGCTTCGCCTCAGTCAATCTGGCGGCACGCATCGACGACGCACAACCGACTGTCATCGTCTCGGCCGACGCCGGTTCGCGCAACGGCAAGGTCGTGCCCTACAAGCCGCTGCTCGATGAAGGCATCGCGCTCGCACAGCACAAGCCGTCGAATGTGCTGCTGATCGACCGGGGCCTCTCGCCGATGACACGTGTGCCCGGCCGCGACATCGACTACGCGCCATTGCGCGAGCAGTTTCTCGATGCCGCCGTGGCGTGCGAATGGCTCGAATCGAGTGAGCCGTCCTATGTGCTCTACACCTCCGGTACGACGGGCAAGCCGAAGGGCGTACAACGCGATACCGGCGGGTATGCGGTGGCGCTGGCGGCGTCGATGCAGCACATCTTCTGTGCGAAGCCGGGCGACACGATGTTCTGCGCGTCGGACATTGGCTGGGTGGTCGGGCACAGCTATATCGTGTACGCGCCGTTGCTCGCCGGCATTGCGACCGTGATGTACGAAGGCACGCCGATCCGACCCGATGGCGGAATCTGGTGGCGCATCGTCGAGAAATACAAGGTCACGCAGCTTTTCACCGCGCCCACGGCGATTCGCGTGCTCAAGAAGCAAGACCCGGCGTATCTGACCCAATACGACCTGTCGTCGCTACGGCTGATCTTCCTCGCGGGCGAGCCGCTCGACGAACCCACGGCGCGGTGGCTCACCGACGGCGTGGGCAAACCGGTCGTCGACAACTACTGGCAGACGGAGACCGGCTGGCCGATTCTGGGCATGGTGCGCGGCGTGGAGGCCTTGCCGGGCAAGCTCGGGTCACCGGGCAAACCGGTGTATGGCTACGACGTGAAGCTCGTCAACGAGGTGACCGGCGAGGACTGCGGGCCGAACGAGAAGGGCGTGCTGGCCATCGAAGGGCCACTGCCGCCGGGCTGCATGAGCACCGTCTGGGGTGACGACGCGCGCTTCGTCAAGACCTATTGGCAGACGGTGCCAGGCCGCACGCTGTATTCGAGCTTCGACTGGGGCGTGCGCGATGAAGACGGCTATTACTTCATCCTCGGTCGCACCGACGACGTGATCAATGTGGCGGGGCACCGGCTTGGCTCGCGCGAGATCGAAGAGAGCATTTCGAGTCACCCGGCCGTGGCGGAAGTCGCGGTCATCGGTGCACAGGATGCCTTGAAGGGGCAGGTGGCCATCGCGTTCGCAGTGCTGCGTCAGCCCGCGTTGGCGGCCACGCCCGAGGCGCGTCTGGCGTTGGAGGGCGACGTCATGAAGACGGTGGACAAGCAACTGGGGGCAGTGGCGCGTCCGGCACGCGTGTTCTTCGTCGCGATGCTGCCCAAGACGCGCTCGGGCAAGCTGCTGCGTCGCGCCATCCAGGCCATCTGCGAAGGCCGCGAAACCGGCGACCTGATCACGCTGGAAGATCCGGCCGCGCTCGATCAGGTACGCGATGCGGTGAAGGGCGCGTAGTTCGCAGCGTCATGAGCACGGCGCAGGCGCGTGCTCATGACAGGTCATCGCCCGTCGATATCCCGTCTCCCAATTCGACCTCGTCACCTGAATGGCTTGTCGAGAATTTCGGGCGCGCGGATGGCGTCGATCAGCAGGCCGAGAAACGCTTCGACGGGGGCGGGCAGGGTGCGTCCGGCCATTGTCTGCACTTGCAGTGAGCGTTGGTGCAGCGCCGGATTTCGGATGGGGATGGCGACGAGCCCTTCCGGATCGAGCCGGCTGCGCACCGTGAGCAGGCCGGTCAGTGTGACGGCGTTGCCGGAGCGCACGAAGCTGTGCAGCGAGGCGTGATAGTTGCTCACGAACACCGGTTCGAACAGCAGGCCTTCGAGAATGCAGCACAGGTCGAACATCTGGCGGATGGTCACGCCGGCATTCGATAGCGCCATCGGGTAGGGCAGCAAGTCGGCAAGCGCGATGTCGCGTCGTTTGGCGA
The DNA here is from genome assembly GCF_000282835.1 of Pandoraea sp. B-6. Lineage (NCBI taxonomy): Bacteria > Pseudomonadati > Pseudomonadota > Betaproteobacteria > Burkholderiales > Burkholderiaceae > Pandoraea > Pandoraea sp. B-6. The sequence goes on from NZ_AKXS01000291.1 coordinate 44,512, forward strand.
GCGGGTGCTGCTTGGCCATCAAGGCATAGATCGGCGCCGGTTGTGTGTGAACGACCTGCACCCCTTTTTCCGGGGCGACGCTGAAACACACGGCGATATCCGCTTCGCCGTCGCGTACGCGCTCCGTGGCGACGAACGGCGAGACAACATCGAGCAGAAAGTGCGCGCCAGGGTAGGTTTCGCGAAAGCGTGCGAAGACCTGTGGCAGGAAATCCCGCGCGACACCCTCCGCACTGGCGACGCGAATCGTCGCGCGCCCCACTTCCGACAGCCCCCGGATTTCCGACGTGACGCGTTCCGCATCGAGCAGCATGCGACGCGCATGATCGGCAAGCAACTCGCCCGCCTCACTCAACACCATGCCGCGCGGACGACGCTCGAACAACGGTGTGCCGAGATCTTCCTCGAGCTTCGCGATTTGTCGGCTCAAGGCGGAGACCGCCACGTGCAGGCGCTCGGAGGCGCGACTGAGCGAGCCGGTACGAGCGACTTCGAGAAAGTAGCGAAGTGCGTGTGTTTGCATGGGCGGATGAGCGGATGGCGCCGTCTGTTGCGAGAGGATTGGCTGCGATTTCAGCTTTGCCGAAACGGCAACGAAACCTTCGAAATATTATCATTGTTGTCAAAAATACCCGCTCCTAGAATGGCCTGAACGGTTGCGTTGCAGCGTGCTACCGACACGCGTGGCCGTGTGTGCGAGCCAGGCAGCCGTGCCCTCAAAAGCCATCTGGAGACAAGCAGTGACACGTAGCGCAGCAATTTCCCAAGCCACCGCCCAATACGATTCGGGCGCGTTCCTCGATACGCTCAACCGCCGCGTCGCCTACAAGACCGAGAGTCAGGAGGCGGATAGCGGCGATGTCCTTCACTCGTACCTTGCGGATGAGATGACGCCTGCGCTCGCGGCGCTCGGCTTTACATCGCGCATCGTGCCCAACCCGGTGCCGGGCGGCGGCCCGTTCCTGATTGCGCAACGTCACGAGAGCGACGATGCGCCCACGGTCCTCACCTACGGTCACGGCGACGTGGTGCGAGGCTACGACGCGCAATGGCGCGACGGCCTGAAGCCCTGGGAGATCGTGGTGGAAGGGGATCGTTGGTACGGACGCGGCACCGCCGACAACAAGGGGCAGCACACGATCAACCTGTCGGCGCTGGCGGAGGTGCTGGCGTTGCGTGGCGGCAAGCTCGGCTACAACGTGAAGATGATCGTGGAGATGGGCGAGGAGATGGGCTCGCCGGGCCTGCATGCGATTTGCGAGCAACTGCGTGACGAACTGCGGGCCGATGTGCTGATCGCCTCTGACGGGCCGCGACTGGCGGCGCAACGTCCGACGGTGTTTCTCGGCTCGCGCGGCTTGGTCAACTTCAAGCTCAGTCTGAATTTGCGCGACGGCGGGCATCACTCGGGAAACTGGGGCGGACTGTTGCGCAATCCCGGGGTGGTGCTGGCGAACGCGATTGCATCGATTGTCGATGGCAACGGCAAGATTCTCGTCGATGGCTTGCGTCCGCCCGAGGTGCCGGCGTCGGTGCGTCGCGCGCTGGCTGGGTTGGAAGTGGGCGGCGGACCGAACGATCCCGAGGTCGACGTTGATTATGGCGAGCCGGGATTGACGCCGACGGAGCGCGTGATTGGTTGGAACAACATCGAAGTGCTGGCGTTCAAGACCGGCAATCCGGAAAAGCCGGTCAACGCGATTCCGCCGTACGCCTATGCGCACATGCAGATTCGCTTCGTCGTCGGCACTGACTGGGAGCGGCTGGGCGAGATCGTGCGCGCGCATCTCGACGCGCATGGTTTCCCGATGGTCGAGGTGGAGGTCGAGCGCGGCGTGATGGCGACGCGTCTCGATCCGGAAGATCCGTGGGTGCTGTGGGCGTTGACGTCGATGCGCGAGACGACGGGCAAGCCGCCGGTGCTGCTGCCGAATCTGGGGGGCACGTTGCCGAACGATGTGTTCGCGGACGTTCTGGGGCTGCCGACGCTGTGGGTGCCGCACTCGTACCCGGCCTGTTCGCAGCACGCGCCGGACGAGCATCTGCTGGGGTCGGTGGCGCGCGAGGCGTTGCAGATCATGGCGGGTCTGTTCTGGGATCTGGGGGAAGTCGATCTGAAAGAGGGGAAGCCGCGATGAACAGCTCAGTGACCGCCGCTGGGGCGGATCAAACGAACGGCGCGCCGCGTGTCGGCAACGAGGGGGTGCGTGCCGACGTGCCCGTGTACAAGTTGATTGTCGCGACGTCGATCGGCAATGCGCTCGAGTGGTATGACCTGATCGTCTATGGCTACTTTGCCGTGACGATCTCCAAGTTGTTTTTTCCCGCGCACGATGCGACGGTGTCGCTGCTCATGGCGCTGGGGACGTTCGCGTTGTCATATCTTGCACGTCCGCTGGGGGCGTTTGTGCTGGGCGCGTATGCGGACCGCTGTGGGCGTCGTGCGTCGTTGATGTTGTCGATTGCGATGATGACCTTGGGCACCGGGCTGATCGCGTTCATGCCGACGTATGCGGCGATTGGGGTTTGGGCGCCGATCGGCATTTTCTTGTCGCGCGTGTTGCAGGGATTTTCGGCGGGCGGCGAGTTTGGTAGCTCGACGGCATTTCTCGTTGAGCATGTACCGAACCGGCCGGGCTTCATGTCGAGCTGGCAGTTTGCGAGCCAGGGGGCGAGTACGTTGCTGGCGTCGGCGTTCGGGGCGGTGCTGACCGGGGCGCTGACACAGCCGCAATTGGAATCGTGGGGATGGCGGATTCCGTTCCTGTTCGGGATGCTGGTCGGGCCGATCGGGCTTTACATCCGGAAGTACGTGGACGAGACGCCGGCGTTTGAGCATGACGTGGCGCGCAAGCGTCAGGCGCAGGTGGAGGGCGACGACGCGGGTCAATCGCCGGTACGAGAGGTGTTGGCAACGCAGAAGTCGCGTCTGCTGGTGTCGATTGGGGCGCTGGTGCTGACAACGACGGCCAACTACATGATCCTGTACATGCCGACTTACGCGACGAAACAGTTGGGTTTGCCGCCGGCGCAGGGCTACATTGCGACGCTGGTGACGGGCTTCGTCATCATGACGCTGACGCCGTTCGTGGGGCATTGGTCGGACAAGGTGGGGCGTATTCGCATCATGCTGGCGGCGGGGGCACTGTTCTTCTGTACGGTGTATCCGGCGTTTGCGTACATGAATGCGCATGCGTCGCTGCTGACGATGATGGTCGTGATGCTGTGGGTGGGCACGTTGAAGGCGGTGTACTTCGCACCGATTCCGGCGCTGATTTCGTCGTTGTTCCCGACACGAACACGGGCGACGGGCATGGCGGTGGGTTACAACCTCGGTACGACGATCTTTGGCGGCTTTACCCCGCTGGCGGTAGCGTGGCTGATTGCGTCGACGGGCAACAAGCTGGCGCCGGGGCTGTATTTGATGGTGGGGGCGGTGGTAAGTCTGATGACGCTAGTGATCGCCAAAACGCGGATGGGCGTGCGCTGAGGCGAGACGATTGGCTGTGGAATGAAGAGGCGCCCGGCGGCGTCGCGTGTGAGGGTTGCATGCGAGGCTGGCGTGGCGCCTTTTTTGTTTGTCAGTGGTTCCCCTGCCGGAATATATGCGTTTTGCGAAACATCCGGAATTCCGGTGAGCAGTCAATCGAGCGGTGCGCCGTGTTCATTTGAAGCATCTGCCCTGCAGTGTCGTTTTGCAACGTGACGTGCTATTCAAATTGGGGGGGGCGTCGATGAACATGCAGCAGCCGGGGGGGGGCTTACACCCTGGCGTCAGACCAGAGGTTGGAAGGAACCGTGAGTGACACGACGGCGAGAATTCTGGCAGACGAGCATTGCCAAATATTTCGGTTTTGGACCCATGGACGAAGTTTCGGAATCGTCCGATGACCGCCTCAGACGATTCACCTTCTAAGGGCTTTCCCGACCCGTTGAACATCAGGGTCTGACCACCTTGCCGGCCGTAATTTTTTTCGCTAGTATTTTAGGTATAAACTATTTACGATTTAACAAAGATCGGCAAACGCGACGCGATCTATGAATCCGGAGGCTGGAGATGAATATCGTCTGTATCGGTGGCGGTCCCGCGGGCCTGTATTTCGGGTTGTTGATGAAGCTGCGCGACCCGTCGCATCGTGTGGTGGTGGTCGAGCGAAATCGGCCCTACGATACGTTCGGCTGGGGCGTTGTGTTCTCCGATGCCACCATGGACAACCTTCAGGAGGTCGATCCCGAGAGCGCCGCGCAGATCAACGCCGCCTTCAACCGGTGGGATGACATCGACATCCACTTCGAAGGCCGCACGATCACCTCGGGCGGTCACGGCTTCATCGGCATTGGCCGCAAGAAGCTGCTCAACATCCTTCAGGCGCGCTGCGAAGCGCTCGGCGTCGAACTGGTCTTCGAGACCGATGTCGACGACGACGAAGCGATCGCCCGCCGCTATCAGGCCGATCTGGTGATCGCCTCCGACGGACTGAACAGCCGCATCCGCACGCGTTACGCCGACACCTACCGCCCGGACATCGACACGCGTCAGAATCGTTTCGTCTGGCTCGGTACGCATCAACGCTTCGACGCTTTCACGTTCGCCTTCGAGAAGACCGAGCATGGCTGGTTTCAGGCGCACGCCTATCAGTTCGATGCCGACACGTCGACGTTCATCGTCGAGACGCCCGAGGAAGTCTGGCAGGCTCACGGCATCGATCAGATGAGCCAGGAAGAGGGCGTGAAGTTCTGCGAAAACCTCTTCGCGAAGTACCTCGGCGGCCATGAACTCATGAGCAACGCCAAGCACCTGCGCGGCTCGGCCATCTGGATCCGCTTCCCGCGCGTGATCTGCGAACACTGGGTGCACTGGCGCGATGTCGACGGCAAGCGCGTGCCCATCGTCCTCATGGGCGACGCCGCCCACACCGCGCACTTCTCGATCGGCTCGGGCACCAAGCTCGCGCTGGAAGACGCCATCGCGCTTGCGGACGGTCTGCGCACCCAGGGCATCGATGCCCTGCCGCGCGTGCTGGCCGACTACGAAGCGGCGCGCGGCGTCGAAGTGCTCAAGATTCAGAACGCCGCCCGCAATTCGACGGAGTGGTTCGAAACCGTCGAGCGCTACGCTCGCTTCGCGCCGGAGCAATTCGCCTACTCGCTGCTCACGCGCTCGCAACGGATCTCTCACGAGAACCTGCGCGTGCGCGACCCCGCCTATGTCGAAGGCTTCGAAGACTGGCTCGCCACGCGTTCCGGCGTGACGCGCGCCGACGGCCAGCAGGCGATTCCGCCGATGTTCACCCCGTACCGGGCGCGCGAACTCACGCTCAAGAACCGTATCGTGATGTCGCCGATGGCCATGTACTCGTCGGTCGACGGTGTGCCGGGCGACTTCCACCTCGTACACCTGGGCAGCCGCGCGCTGGGCGGTGCGGGCATGATCGTCGCGGAGATGACCTGCGTGTCGCCCGACGCACGCATCACGCCGGGGTGCCCCGGCCTGTGGAACGATACGCAACGCGACGCGTGGAAGCGCATCGTCGACTTCGTGCACGCAGGCAGCGACGCCAAGATCGCCATGCAGATCGGCCACGCCGGTCGCAAAGGTTCGACGCGCCTGGCCTGGGATGGTATCGACCAACCGCTCGACGACGGCAACTGGCCGCTGATCTCGGCCTCGCCGCTACCTTACATCGAGGGCGTGTCGCAGACGCCGCGCGAGATGACCCGCGCCGACATGGACCGCGTCAAGGACGACTTCGTGCACGCCGCCCGCCGCGCTGCCGAGGCGGGGTTCGACTGGCTCGAATTGCACTGCGCTCACGGCTATCTGCTCTCGAGCTTCATTTCTCCGCTCACGAACCAGCGTCAGGACGCGTACGGCGGCTCGCTGGAGAACCGACTGCGTTATCCGTTGGAAGTCTTCCATGCGGTGCGCGACGTGTGGCCGGCGGCCAAGCCGATGTCGGTGCGGATTTCGGCGCACGACTGGGTCGAAGGCGGCATCACGCCGGACGACGCCGTGACGATCGCGCGCGCCTTCAAGGACGCTGGTGCGGATCTGATCGACTGCTCGTCGGGCCAGGTCAGCAAGGACGAGAAGCCGGTCTACGGCCGCATGTTCCAGACGCCGTTTGCCGACCGTGTGCGCAACGAGGCCGGCATTCCGACGATGGCGGTGGGCGCGATTTTCGAGGCGGATCACGTGAACAGCATCATCGCGTCGGGCCGTGCCGATCTGTGTGCGCTGGCGCGACCGCACCTCGCCGATCCGTTCTGGACGCTGCACGAAGCCGCGAAGATCGGCTACAAGGATCTGCCATGGCCGTCGCAGTACTATGCGGGCAAGCGGCAGTACGAGACCAATCTGGAGCGTGCGGCTGCCTACGCTCAACAGATCGGTAAATAAGGACAGTTCATGACGTCAACGACAATCTCGGCCGGCGCGTCGCCAGCATCGCTGGCGGGCGTGCATGCGTTGGTGACGGGCGGCGCGCGCGGCATTGGCGAAGCCGTGGCGCGGTCGCTGCTTGCGCAGGGCGCACGAGTGACGCTGCTCGGGCGCAACCAGGCCACGCTCGCGAGCGGTGCACACGCCTTGGCCGCGCATGGCGAGGTGGCTTGGGTCAGCGCGGATATTTCGGACGCCGCCGCCGTCGCCGCGGCCTTTGCACGCGCGGCCGGCCGCTTCGGCCCGGTGCAGGTGCTGGTGAACAACGCGGGGCAAGCACTCAGCGCGCCATTCGGCAAGACGGACAGTGCGCTCTGGCAACAAATGATCGACGTCAACCTGACGGGGACGTTCCACTGTATTTCCGCCGCGCTGCCCTCGATGCTGTCGGCCGGGTGGGGCCGCATCGTGAACGTGGCGAGTACCGCCGGGCTGATCGGTTATCCGTATGTCACGGCGTATTGCGCGGCCAAGCACGGCGTGGTCGGGCTTACGCGCGCACTGGCGCTCGAAGTGGCGAAGAAAGGGGTGACGGTGAATGCCGTTTGCCCGGGGTATACGGAAACGGATATCGTGCGCGACGCGGTGGCCAATATCGTCGCGAAGACCGGTCGCGGTGAAGACGATGCGCGCGCCGAGCTGGCCCGCCGCAATCCGCAGGGCCGTCTCGTGCAACCGCAAGAGGTGGCGGACGCCGTGCTGTGGCTCTGCCAGCCGGGCGCCGGTGCCGTGACAGGACAATCGATCGCGGTGGCGGGCGGTGAAGTGACCGTCGGCTAAGCGGCCATGCACACACTATTTGAGGAGATCGGCCAATGAGTGACGTGAAACTGACGATGGCGCATCACAAGCGCACGTTCGCGAACTATGAAGCCAAGCACTTTCTGTGGTCGGTGTCGAACGACGCGCAAGGGCGCGCGAGCGTGGGCACGATCACGCTGAACCGTCCCGACAAGAAGAATCCGTTGACGTTCGACTCGTATGCGGAGTTGCGTGATCTGTTTCGAGGTCTGGTCTATGCCACGGACATCAAGACGGTCGTTGTGACCGGCGCGGGCGGCAATTATTGCTCGGGCGGCGACGTTCACGAAATCATCGGCCCGCTCACGCAGATGAGCATGCCTGAGCTGCTCGACTTTACGCGCATGACGGGCGATCTGGTCAAGGCGATGCGCGCCTGTCCGCAGCCGATCGTCAGCGCCATCGACGGGATTTGTGCCGGGGCCGGGGCGATGATGGCGCTCGCCTCCGACATGCGTCTGGGCACGCCGCAGGCGAAGACGGCGTTCCTGTTCGTGCGCGTGGGGCTGGCCGGCGCCGACATGGGCGCGTGCACGCTGCTGCCGCGCATGATCGGACAGGGCCGCGCGTCGGAGTTGCTGTACACCGGTCGCGTGATGACGGCCGAGGAAGGCCTGCAATGGGGCTTTTTCAATGCCCTGCATGACAGCGGCACCGTGCTCTCGGCCGCGCAGACGCTGGCCGACCAGATCGCCTGCGGCCCGACGTTCGCGCACGGCGTGACCAAGAAGCTGCTGCATCAGGAGTGGAACATGGGCGTGGACGAGGCCATCGAGGCCGAAGCCGAAGCGCAGGCCATCTGTATGCAGACGAAGGATTTCCGCCGCGCTTACGACGCTTTCGTCGCCAAGCAGAAACCGGTGTTCAAGGGCGACTGACGCGAGCGAGACGATGAGCGATATCACTCCCCAAAACGCGCGCAATGGCGACTTTCTGGCATGGCCGTTTTTCGACGAGGCGCATCGCCGGTTGGGCGCGGAACTCGACGCCTGGTGCACGCGCGAACTGAAGGTCGATCACCACGCGGATACCGATGCGACATGCGTGTCGCTGGTGCGCCAACTGGGTCGCGCAGGCTGGCTGAAGTATTGCGTGAGCGCGCGTCATGGCGGCGCGTTGGAACAACTGGATTCGCGGGCGTTGTGCGTGCTGCGCGAGACGCTCGCGCGTCACGACGGACTGGCTGACTTCGCCTTTGCGATGCAGGGATTGGGTAGCGGCGCGATCACGCTGGCGGGCAGCGAGGCGCTCAAGCAGCGCTATCTGCCGCGCGTGGCCTCGGGCGAGGCGATTGCGGCGTTTGCGCTCTCGGAGCCGAACGCCGGGTCGGATGTGGCCGCGATGGCGTGTTCGGCCACGCGCGATGGCGACGACTACGTGCTGAACGGCGAGAAGACGTGGATTTCGAATGGCGGCATCGCGGACTTCTATTGTGTTTTCGTGCGTACGGGCGAGGCGCCCGGCGCCCGCGGTATCAGCGCGTTCGTGGTGGATGCCGACACGCCGGGGCTGACGATTGCCGAGCGAATCGATGTGAGCGCACCGCATCCGCTGGCGCGTCTGAAGTTCGAGAACTGTCGTGTGCCGGCTTCGCAGCGTTTGGGCGAGGCGGGGCAGGGCTTCAAGGTGGCGATGATGACGCTGGATATTTTCCGCGCGTCGGTGGCGGCGGCGGCGCTGGGCTTTGCCCGTCGCGCGCTCGACGAAGGGCTGGCGCGCGCGAAGTCGCGCGAGATGTTCGGGCAGACGCTCGCCGATTTCCAGATCACGCAGGCGGCTTTGGGCGAGATGGCGACGTCGGTGGACGCCGCGGCGTTGCTGACGTATCGCGCGGCCTGGCAGCGTGACGTGCAGGGGCAGCGCACGACACGCGAGGCGGCGATGGCGAAGATGTTCGCGACGGAGTCGGCGCAGCAGGTGATCGACCGCGCGTTGCAGATGTTCGGCGGCGCGGGCGTGGTGTCGGGCGCGATCGTGGAGCGTCTGTACCGTGAGATTCGCTCGCTGCGGATCTACGAAGGGGCAACGGAAGTACAAAAACTGATCATCGCGCGCGAACTGCTCAAGGACGGCTGAGCGCGGTCTGTGGCGGCGCGCAGGCGCCAAGCTTGATTACCGGGGGCAAGGAGAAGCACATGGAACGATCTGGACATCTCGACACTTTCGCGCGCGACAATCTGCCGCCCGCGGATCAGTGGCCCGAGTTTCTGCTGGACAATCCGGACGTGGCGTACCCGGCGCGTATCAATTGCGCCGCCGAATTACTGGATCGCGCGATCGCGCAAGGTCGCGGCGAGGCGCCTGCGATTTATTCGGTGGAGAACGGTCAGCCGACGGTCACGACGTATTTCGGTTTGCGTGAGAGAGTCGACCGCATCGCGCACGTGCTGCGCAACGACATGGCGCTGGTGCCGGGCAATCGCGTGCTGTTGCGCGGACCCAATAACCTGTTCATGGCGGCCGCGTGGCTGGCGGTGATCAAGGCGGGGCTGGTGGGCGTGCCGACGATGCCGTTGCTGCGCGCGAAGGAACTCAAGCAGATCGTCGACAAGGCGGAGGTCGGCGCGGCGCTGTGCGACGGACGTCTGAAGGATGAACTGGGGTTCAACCGCCGGGCGGACCATGAGTATTTCTGTCCCGCGTTGACGCAGGTGGTGTATTTCCACGACGTGGGTGAGGACTCACTGGAGGCCCGCATGGCCCGCCAGCCGGCAAGCTTCGAAGCTTGCGATACGGCGGTGGACGATGTCTGCCTGATCGCTTTCACGAGCGGCACGACGGGGCAGCCGAAGGGCACGATGCATTTCCATCGCGATGTGTTGGCAATGTGCGATCTGTTTCCGCGTCATGTGCTCAAGCCGGGGCCGGACGACATTTTCTGCGGCACACCCCCGTTAGCGTTCACTTTCGGTACGGGCGGCCTGTTGACGTTCCCGTTGCGCGTCGGAGCGGCGACGGTGTTGTTGGAGAAGCTCACGCCGGACAGTCTGCTGCAGGCGATCGAGCAGTACCGCGCGACGATCTGTTTCACGGCGCCGACGTTCTATCGTCAGATGGCCGTGCTGGTGGGCAAGTACGATCTGTCGAGTCTGAAGAAGACGGTGTCGGCGGGGGAGGCGTTGCCGGATGCGACGCGTCAACTCTGGAAGCAGGCGTCGGGTATCGAGATGATCGACGGCATTGGCGGCACGGAGATGATTCATATTTTCATCTCGGCGGCGAACGGCGACGTGGTGCCGGGCGCGATCGGCAAGCCGGTGCCCGGCTATATCGCGATGATCGTTGACGAGAACATGCAGCCGCTGCCGCCGGGCAAGGTAGGCAAGCTGGCGGTGAAGGGGCCGACGGGATGTCGATATCTCGCGGACTCGCGTCAGACGAATTATGTGAAGAACGGCTGGAATCTGCCGGGCGACACGTTCCGTTGCGACGAGGCCGGTAATTATTACTATCAGGCGCGCTCGGACGACATGATTGTGTCGGCGGGGTACAACATCGCGGGCCCGGAAGTGGAGTCGACTTTGCTGCAGCATCCGGCGGTGGCGGAGTGCGGGGTGGTGGGCGCGAGCGACGAGGCGCGCGGTCAGATTGTGAAGGCGTATGTGGTGCTCAAGGCGGGCGAGCCGCGCGACGACGCGATGGTGAAGGCGCTTCAGGAGTATGTGAAGGCTAACATCGCGCCGTACAAGTATCCGCGGGCGATTGAATTTGTCGATGCACTGCCGCGCACGGAGACGGGCAAGCTGCAGCGCTTCAAGCTGCGGCAGATGGCGCATTGAGGTGCATTGAGGCGAGGGCGGGGCGCTCCAGTTGGCGCCCACTCACGTTGACGCGGTGTGACGACGAGGCATGCGGGGGGAGAGGATATGTCGGAAGCTGAGGTGGCGGCGCACGCGTTTGTGAAGCCGTTGTTGGTGCGGTTCAAGCATTGCGATCCGGCCGGGATTGTGTTCTATCCGCGCTATTTCGAGATGATGAACGATCTGGTCGAGGACTGGTGCGCCGAAGGGCTGGGTCTGTCGTTCGGCGAGATGCATTTGCGTAATGCGATGGGCGTGCCGACGGCGAACATTGAGTGTCGCTTCAGTGCGCCGAGTTTTTTGGGTGAGACGCTCCAGCGTTCGCTGGAGGTCTCGCGTCTGGGTCGTTCGTCGATGACGTTGCGCATCCGGTTTTCCGGAGCGAACGACGAGACGCGTTTGCAAGCCACGCTGGTGTTGGTTTGGGTCGCGAAGGGCGAGGGCGGCAGGCCCGCCCCGATCGCGGTGCCCGACGCCCAGCGCGCGGCGATTGTGCGCTTTGCCGCACCTGATTCTGTTATTGAAGGAGTGTCCTGATGCTGCAAGTTCTGCAACCCCCCGAATGGGCGAAGCCGCGCGGCTATGCGAATGGCATGGCTTTCGAGATGACGGCGGGCAGCCGCATTGTGTTTGTCGGCGGTCAGATCGGCTGGAATGGGCAGCAACGTTTCGAGACGGACGATTTCGCGCTGCAGGTGCGTCAGACGCTTGAGAATATTGTGGCGATTCTGGCGGAGGGTAATGCGAAGCCGGAACATATTGTTCGCATGACGTGGTATGTGAAGAATAAGCGCGAGTATGTGGAGTGTTATCGCGCGATTGGGGAGCATTATCGCGCAGTGATCGGTCGTCATTTCCCGGCGATGACGGCGGTGGAAGTGGCCGATCTGGTGGAGGACGAAGCGAAGGTGGAGATCGAGGTGACCGCGGTAGTGCCGGCGGCGTAGGCGTTGGGAATGTTGGGTCGGTGACGGGGGAAGCTGGATGGCGGGCATGGTCTGACGACGCCGGTTTTTCCTCGCGAAATGCGGCTTATGGCGAATCCGGTTGGGTTGGGGTTTGTCCGTAAGCCGTTTTGCTTTTCAGGACATATAGTCGTTATAGGCACACGTTGCGTGAGCGATCGGTGGCGATCCCGCCGGGAGGTACGCAATCATGAATGAAAACGCGTCGCTATCGCGCGGCAGGGGTTGGCTGTGGCTGTTGTTGCTGCCTTTCGCTGGCGTTCTGTGGGTGCCGTTCTACAACCGGCTCGAGCCGTCTCTCTTCGGTTTCCCGTTTTTCTATTGGTATCAGTTTGCGTGGGTGTTGGTGACCGCGCTGCTTACGGCGTGGGTGCACCGACGCACGGCGCCGGCTGACGCTGCGACGGGAGGTCGATCATGAACTGGACGGCCACGGTGGTTTTTGTCGCGCTGTTTGTGTTTGTCACGATCGTGGGGTTCGTGGCGGCGCACTGGCGACGCGGGGATCTCGCGCAACTCGACGAGTGGGGGCTGGCAGGGCGACGCTTCGGCACGATTGTCAGTTGGTTTTTGCTCGGCGGCGATTTGTATACGGCTTATACGTTTATCGCTGTGCCAGCGTTGGTGTTTGGCGCCGGCGCGCTGGGGTTCTTCGCGTTGCCGTACACGATTCTGGTTTTTCCGTTTGCGTTTGTGGTCTTTCCGAAGCTTTGGCAGGTGTCGCGAAAGCATGGCTATGTGACGGCTGCGGATTTTGTGAGCGCTCGCTACGGCAGCGGTTGGCTAGGGCTGGCGATCGCGGTCACGGGGATCGTGGCAACGATGCCGTACATTGCCCTGCAATTGGTCGGGATCGAGGTGGTGATCGGCGCGCTGGGCTTTCACGCGACTGGCTGGCTCGGCGATTTGCCTCTGATTATCGCGTTCGTGATTCTCGCGGCTTACACGTACACCAGTGGATTGCGCGCACCGGCATTGATCGCGATTGTGAAGGACACGCTGATTTATCTGACGATTATCGCGGCGTTGATCGTGATTCCGATTCGCCTGGGCGGAATGTCGCATGTGTTCGCGGCAGTCCCCGCAGGGAATCTGCTGCTGAAACCGCCATCAGGCGGTTCGCTCGCAGGCTACAGTGCTTATGCAACGCTGGCATTGGGCTCGGCGTTCGCTCTGTTCTTGTACCCGCACTCGATTACGGCGCTGCTCAGCGCAAAGAGCGGTAATACGATTCGACGCAATATGGCGCTGTTGCCCGCCTATACGCTGCTGCTCGGGTTGATCGCCTTGCTCGGGTACATGGCGTTGGCCTCCGGGGTGAAGTCGATGCCTCAGTTCGCACCGTATTTCGCGCAATATGGGACGAATTTCGCCGTGCCGGCGCTGTTCCTCTATGCCTTCCCTTCGTGGTTTGTCGGCGTGGCATTCGCCGCTATCGCCATCGGTGCTTTGGTCCCCGCCGCCATTATGTCGATCGCCGCCGCGAATCTCTATACACGTAATGTGCATAAGGAATTCCTGAATAAATCGGTGTCCGCTGCGCAGGAGACGCTGATCGCAAAACGTGTCTCGCTGGTGGTGAAGCTCGGCGCGCTGTTCTTCGTGCTGTTCTTGCCGCTTCAATACGCGATTCAGCTTCAATTGCTCGGCGGCATCTGGATCATTCAGACGCTTCCCGCAATCGTGCTCGGGCTTTATACGCGTTGGCTCGATCATCGCGGCCTCCTGGTCGGTTGGTTCGCCGGTATCGCCGTCGGTACGTGGATGGCCGCCTCTACAGGCTTCAAGTCGTCTGTCTTCGCTCTGCACATCGGCTCGCTCACGATGCCCGGCTATGCCGCACTCTATTCGCTCTTCATCAATCTGCTCGTCGCCGTTCTGGTGACGGCGCTCGTCAAGGTGCTCGGCATGCCACCACGCTCTGATTCCACCCAGCCAGAGGATTATTCGGACGCAGTCCATTCTTGATGAGGTGTTTTGCTGGCGGATCTGGGCCTCAACACCACTCCCCTAGACGGACCGGGGCCCCTTTCCGCCTCTCAAACATAAACCCAACTCGCTGCAGAAAGGGGCCCCGGTCCATCCCCCTCCACGCCCCCAGTCCCCCCACCGACACCGCCCGCTTCCCACGCCTCCCCCCACACCGCCCCTGTCCCGTCGACACCGCCCGTCTCCATCGCCATCGCGACGCCGCACCCGCCCCGCGCGTGCTCCGCATCTGCCGCAGGACGGCCGCGTCGTCGCCCACGCCTCTCCAGTCCCTCTTCTCCTCCTACCTCCTTCTTGCGCCTCCTCTCGCTCTCCTCCCTCGCTTTTTCGTCCCCCCATATGCAAAACGCCGGGCTCTACCCGGCGTCTTCGCTGTCCCGCACTTGTCTTTCGCTACCGCTTTGCTTATGCGGCCTTTCTCGCTGAGCGCACC
>NZ_KB290564.1:0-16319 GCF_000282835.1 Pandoraea sp. B-6
GGGCCGCGACGGCGCGGCCGGGCTCGGCGCCATGCGCGCGCAGGGCTTTATCACGATTGCGCAGGATCGCGAGACGAGTGCGGTGTATGGCATGCCCAAAGCGGCGGCAGAGGCCGGTGCGGCGTCGCAGATTCTGCCGCTGGCGAGCATTGCGCCGCAACTGGTGACGCTATTTGGAACGGTATGACAGGACGCAAAACATGACGATAACGCCACGCCCCCCCAAGCCGGTCGCGCAAGCGGCGGGGGCCGAAAGCAGCCTGAACGAATCATCGGCGATGGTGTTGCTCGTTGATGACCAGGCGATGGTCGGTGAAGCGATTCGCCGCGCGCTCGCGGGGGAGGCGAACATCGACTTCCACTATTGTTCGAGTCCGGAGGATGCGCAACGCGTGGCGGAAACCACGCGTCCGACCGTCATCCTGCAAGATCTCGTGATGCCGGGAACCGACGGTTTGTCGCTGGTGCGGCAGTATCGTGCCAGTCCGCTCACGCGCGACATTCCGATCATCGTGCTCTCGACGAAGGAAGAGTCGACCATCAAGCGCGAAGCGTTCGCGGCGGGCGCCAACGACTATCTGGTCAAGCTGCCCGATCCCATCGAACTGATCGCGCGCATTCGCTATCACTCGCGCTCGTACATGAACCTGCTGCAGCGCGACGAGGCGTACCGCGCGCTGCGCGAGAGCCAGCAGCAGTTGCTGGAGACGAATCTCGAACTGCAGCGGCTTACGCATTCCGATGGCCTGACCGGGCTGGCAAATCGCCGCTATTTCGACGAGTACTTCAGCGCGGAATGGCGCCGCGCGCTGCGCGAGCAACGCGAACTGGCGTTGCTCATGATCGACGTCGACAATTTCAAGATCTATAACGATACGTATGGTCACATCGCAGGCGACGACGTCCTGCGCCGCGTCGCCACCACGATTGCCGATGCGGCGTCGCGTCCGGCCGATCTCGCCGCGCGCTTCGGCGGCGAGGAGTTCGTGATCGTGCTGCCGAACACGACGGCGAGTGGCGCGGCCCTGATCGCCGAGAAGGTGCGCGCGCAGATCGATGCGATGGCGATTCCGCACATCGGCTCGGCCAACGGCCAGCACGTCACCGTCAGTATCGGCGGCGCGTCGTTGGTGCCGCGCACCCACATGGCCTCGACCTCATTGATCGAATCGGCGGATCTGGCGCTCTACCGCGCCAAGCAACTGGGCAAGAATCGCGTGGAGATGCAGCCGGGCGCTTCCTGAGCCTGCTGAGGAGGGTACATGACCTTCGAGCTGTTCTATTGGCCGGGCCTGCAAGGGCGCGGGGAATTTGTCCGCCTCGCCTTCGAAGCCACCGGCACGCCGTACGTAGAGATCGTGCAGGGCGACGCGCCCGGGCAGGGCATGGACGGCCTGATGCGCACGATGGACGACCCGGTTTGCCAGGATCCGCCCTACGCACCGCCTTTCCTGCGCGTGGGCGACGAATTGATCGGGCAGACGGCAAACATTCTTGCGTATCTCGGTCCGCATCTCGGTCTGGTGGGCGAGTCACCGCGTGCGCGACGTTGGGTCAACCAGTTGCAGCTCACACTGGCCGATCTCGTGGTCGAGGTACACGACAGCCATCATCCCATCGCGAGCCGCTTGTACTACAGTCAGCAGCGCACGGAAGCGCGCAAGCGCACGGCAGACCTCATCGAGTACCGCCTGCCTAAATTCTTTGCGTACTTCGAGCGCGTGCTGGCGAACAATCCACACGCGGGCGGCTGGCTTTCCGAAGGGACGATGTCGTACGCCGATCTCTCGCTCTTCCAGGTGATTGCCGGGCTGGACTACGCGTTTCCGCGCGCGATGTCGGGATTTGCCAAGGCGTTCCCGCGCTGCCAGGCGGTACACGACGCGGTGGCGCGCGTGCCGCGCGTCGCGGCCTACCTGAAGTCGCCGCGCCGCATTCCGTTCAACACCACGGGCATCTTCCGTCACTACAAGGCACTGGACCGCACCTCGCCGTTCTGACGTGGCGGCTGGCCGGGTTCGACTGACGTCGGCAGCGTCGCGTCGCCGGCGTTCAACGGCCGCTGCATGAGCACGGTGTCGATCCACCGGCCGAATTTGAACCCGACGGATTTGAGCACGCCCGTCTGCGTGAAGCCGCATGCCTTGTGCAGCGCCAGCGAGGCCGCGTTGCCGCTGTCGCCGACGTTCGCGACCAATTGCCGCCACGGGCCGCCTTCGCAACGTGCGATGAGCGCGAGCAACAGCGCGCGCCCGACGCCCTGGCCCGTCGAATCGGCCGCGATGTACACCGAGTCTTCGAGCGTGAAGCGATAGGCCGAGCGCGGCCGGTAGTGTGTGGCGTACGCGTAGCCGAGGACCTTGCCGTCGCGCTCTGCAACGAGGTACGGCAGTCCGGCGTCGAGACCCTTCGTGCAACGCGCGCGCATCTCGGCCTCGTCGGGCGGCACTTCCTCGAACGACGCCGTGCCAGTGCGCACGTGATGAGCGTAGATGGCCGTGAGCGTCGGCAGGTCGTCGTCGCGCACGGGGCGCACCGTGCACGCGTGACGGGCGGATTCAGTGCCGGCGCCTTGCGGCGCGGTGGAGACGGAGGCGTGAGCGGAGGACGACGACATACGAACAGACCCGTGCGTTGGATTTCACAACGGACCGGTGTTCCGGCCCGTGACTTTGAGCAGTGTGCGCTTCGTCAATCCATAAGAAAAGCTTCTGTTGGTTATGCGACGCATAAGCATTGCTTTGCCATGCTCAAGTGCCGCGCAGGCGGTCGTCACTGTCGGCCGGTGGCGCATCGCCGGGGTGCCAGGGGGCGTCGTTGCCGTCTGCCCCCGGCGCCGCGTTCATGACATCGAGCCGATGCCGCACGAAGCCGATGTGTTCACGCAGCACATAGAACTGGTCGGCGTACGCGAGCGGGATCTTCAGCCGATTGACGGCGGCCTCGATGGCGTCGAGTCGATGGCGCAGGCTTCGGTATTCGGTGTGGGCGTCGTCGGCCAGCGCTTCGCGTTCGAGCGCGATGAGCGCGCCGTACCAGCGGTACAACCGCGATTTCACGCGCCAGCTATACAGCGACGGCACCAGCCGGAATGCCGGAATCAGCACGACGAGGATCGGCACGAGCAACACGACGATGCGATCGGCGAGACTTGCGACCCAGAACGGCAAATGCCGGTACAGAAACCCCTTGCCGGACTTGTAGTAGCGAGCGGCGTCGTCGGAAATCGGGAATTCGTGGACCTGAGCCGATGGGAATTCCCCGGCGCGTTGCAGCAGGTTGGCCTTGCCGTGCACCTCTCGCGCGGCTTCGATCAACAGGTCGGAGAGTGCCGGATGCAGGCTGTCGCGCGCGACGAGTTCGACCGTCGGGCTGATGACGTGTACCGGTTGTGCCGGCAGGTTGCGACCGAGGTCGAAAACGCCGCGCGGAAATGTGAGTTGATTCAGATACGTGAAACGACGCGTGTAGGCATCGGCCTGCGCGAAGTCCATCAGCCGCACACCGGGCGTGCGGATCAGCTTGCCCAATGTCGGGCCGGTGGCGGTGTCGCCGGTGAGCATGGCGGCGTCGACGCGCCCGTCGATCAAGGCCTGCGCGGCATCCTGTCCGTCGTATGCCGTGAGCCGGGTCGCACCGCCCGGCTCGATGCCGTTCGCCTTGAGCAGCGCGAGCGACAGCGCGCGTGCGCCACTGCCTTCGCGACCGATGGCGATGCGCTTGCCTGTCAGGTCAGACAGCTTCGTGACGCGCGCCCCACGATAGAACACGGAAATCGGCGCATAGAACACGCTGCCGAGCGAGACCAGGCCATCGACGTCGAGGCCTTGCGACACGCCCCCCTGCACCAGCCCCAGGTCGACGTTTTGCGATGCGTCGGCGAGCCGCTCCACGTTCTGGCGCGAGCCTTCGGACGTGAGCACGACGAGTGTGATGCCGTCGCGCGCGAGGATCGTCTTGTAGCGTTGTGCGGCGTTCCAGAAGGAGCTGCCTTCAGGGCCGGCGCTGATTGTCACGGTGCGCGGCGGCGCCGGTCGTACGAGCCATACGGCGAGCCAGATGGCCGCCATCGACAGGAGGATGACGGGGCCGAAGGATACGGCGAGGTCGCGCCAGGAAATGGCGACGAAGCGGGCGCGGATTCGCCGGTGGGCGGGTGAGTTCGAATCGGTCGTCATCGAAAGCAGGCAGGCTTGACCCGCATATCCAACACCCGGCCGATCATACGCCATCTATGCTGACTGATCGGGCCGGGTGTCTTCGTCAACGATGCGCGAGGCTCTGCGCAAGTTGCTTCCAGAGGTGATCGGCGGCGGGCGACAGACGCCGGCCCACGCGCGTCATCATCTGGCTGGAGAAGCCGGTCGCGATCGGATGATCGATGGGCACGGCGACCAGCTCGCCAAGCTCGATGCCGCGTCGCGCGGTGATCGCCGACATGAAGGCCACGCCAAGGCCCGCCGCCGCTAGCGTCTGCGCGGTGTTGAACAGATCGACGCGGTAGGCGGGCGTCACGTTCAGGCGCGCGGTGTCGAGCACCGAGTGCACGAATTGCTGCACGCCGTGGGCCTCGGTCATGAAGATGAGCCGTTCGTGCGCCAATTCCGAGGGCGGCACACTCGCCATGGTTGCGAAACGATGGGTGGGGGCGACCACGGCGCACAGGGCCTTTGCGGCGAACGGATGAATGCGCATGGCCGGATCGTCGGCGGAGCGCGCGCATAGTCCGATATCCACGACGTCGTCGCGCACGAGCGAGAGCACGGCGGGCGTCGGGCCGGAGCGTATTTCGACGAGGATGTCCGGGTAGCTCATCGAAAAGCGCTGCAACGCCTGTGCGATCAGGCGTCCGATGAACCCTTCCCCGACACCGATCGCCACGCGCCCTCGCTTCAGATGCCGGTATTCCTCCAGCCGCGCCGACAGGTCACGCTGACGCCGTTGGCCGTCGCGGTAGTAGTCGATGAGCACCTGACCGATCTCGGTGACGCTCACATTGCGTCCGCGCCGTTCGATCAGCGGAAAGCGCAGACGCCGCTCGAGCGCCGCGATCTGCCGGCTGACCACGGACGGATTCACGCCGAGCGACTCGGCGGCCATGCGCACGCCGCCCGTCGCGGCAATTTCGGCAAGATACTTGAGCGCACGCTCGCCGATGTCGTCGATCCACGCCTCGTAGGTCATTCGCTTCTCAGTGTTGTGTTCGTGGGAATGCGTCGGTCTGACCCGACGCCGGCCGGGGGCGGTCAAGTTCGCGTCGACGGCCCCAGGATAATCTCGTCAAACCATTGAATAAAAACAATTTTTTGTCGATGGCGTCGCCATCTCGCTACTTTGCCAGGGCGACCGATTGTTGACTTGAAAGCAACATTTTGACGTGGTTTGCGTCATGGGTGGGAATTTTCGTCGGTGCAATACTCCGCGTTATTCAACAAGAGAGAGGAGCCCCCGATGAGCGAGACTCGCTACTGCGAAGTGAGCGATCTGCTGGAGGCGCGCGCGCCGCTGGCCGAAATGCGTCACCACATCCATCAACACCCCGAACTGTCCTACGAGGAAGTCGACACGTCGCGCTACGTGGCGCAAAAGCTCGAAGACTGGGGGTATCAGGTCACGCGTCATGTCGGCGGTCACGGCGTGGTGGCCTCGCTCACTGCGGGCACGAGCGGTCGCACCGTCGGCGTGCGCGCCGACATGGACGCGCTGCCGATTCACGAACAGACCGGCCTCGCCTATGCCAGCGTGCACGACGGCAAGATGCACGCCTGCGGCCACGACGGTCACACGACCGTGCTGCTCGGTGCCGCGCAGCAACTTGCGAAGACACGCAATTTCGACGGCACTGTTCATCTGATTTTCCAGCCGGCGGAAGAAGCCGGTTCGAACAGCGGTGCGGAACAGATGATCGCCGACGGCTTGTTCGAACGCTTCCCGTGCGAGGCGATCTTCGGTCTGCACAATCACCCGGGCGTACCCACGGGCACGTTCGGCTTCCGCGCCGGCCCGCTGATGGCCGCGTGCGACACCGTCAAGATTCGTATCCACGGCCGTGGCGGTCATGCGGCGCGACCGCATCTGGCGATCGATCCGGTGATGATCGGCAGCAGCCTGGTGATGGCGCTGCAAACCGTGGTCGCGCGCAACGTCGACCCGACCGAAGCCGCCGTCGTGACGGTCGGCACGTTCCATGCCGGCTTTGCGCCGAACGTGATTCCCGAGGAGGCCGTGCTGGAGCTGAGCGTGCGCTCGTTTTCGGCGGACGTGCGTGCCACGCTGGAGGCGCGCATTCGCGCGCTGGTGACCTCGCATACCGAGGGCTATGGCGCGAGCGCCGACATCGACTATATCCGTGGCTACCCGGTGCTCGTGAATACCGAGGCGGAGACAGCGTTCGCCTGCGGCGTGGCCGAAGAGCTGGTGGGCGCCGAGCACGTCATCTCGCCGTTCCCGCCGATCGCGGGCAGCGAAGACTTCGCGTACTACCTGCAGAAGGTGCCGGGCTGCTTCATTCGCCTGGGGAACGGCGAGGGCAAGCCGATGCTGCACAACGCCAAGTACGATTTCAACGACGACAACCTGACCATCGGCGCGGCCTTCTGGACCCGTCTGGTCGAACGCTTTCTTGCCAAGGAGCGCGCATGAGCATCGCCACTTCCACATTGACGCTTGACGGCGCACAGCCGTCGCCGATGACCGCTGCGCAACAACGCAAGATCGTGTTTGCCGCCGTCATCGGCAACCTGCTGGAGTTCTTCGACTTCACGGTCTACAGTTATTTCGCGCTGACCATCGGCAAGCAGTTCTTCCCGGCCCACGATCCTGTCACGTCGTCGCTGCTGGCGTTCGCCGTGTTCGCGGTGGGCTTTGTGATGCGCCCGCTCGGCGGTTTCGTGCTGGGCCGCTACGCGGACCGTGCCGGCCGCAAGCCGGCGCTCACGTTGACCATCGGCTTGATGGCACTCGGTTCGGCGGCCATCGGCCTCGCGCCCACGTATGCGCAGATCGGTCTGGCCGCGCCGTTGCTGATCGTCGCGGCGCGCCTGCTGCAAGGTTTCGCGCAAGGCGGTGAATTCGGTGCGGCGACCGCCACCTTGCTGGAAATGGGCGGTGCGAAGCGCCGCGGCTTTCGCGCGAGCTGGCAGTTGGCGAGCCAGGGCGCGGCCGCGCTGCTCGGCTCGGGCCTGGCCGCGAGCCTGGGCTTCCTGCTCTCGGACGACATCATGCACAGCTGGGGCTGGCGGATTCCGTTCCTGCTCGGTACGCTGATTGCTCCGGTCGGGATCTACCTGCGTCGTCACATTCAGGAAGAACCGCCGAAGGCGAAGACGATCGCCGGTCGCGACGACCCCAAGCGCGGCGTGTACGTGCGCAACTGGTTCCTCACGATCTTCTCGATCATGGGGATGTCGGTGTCGACGTACGTGATGATGTATTACATGCCGACGTACTGCATTCAGTACCTGGGCCTGCCGCCGAAAATGTCGATGTTGACCGGCGTGGCGGCCAGCACGATCTCGCTGGTGATGTGCCCGATCTATGGCGCGTTGTCGGACAAGATGGGGCGACGCAAGCCGCTCACGATCATCGGCCGCGTGGCGCTCGTCGTGCTGCTGTATCCGGCATTCTGGATCATGACGCATTTCCCCTCGCTGCCGGTCGTCCTGGCGGCGCTGATTGTCCTCATGCTCTGCTACACAATGGGGTCGGCCCCCGCTTACGCGCTGATGCCGGAGAACTTCCCGAAACATCTGCGCGCGGGCTACATGTCGAGCGCGTATGCCATCGCGGTGTCGGTGTTCGGCGGTACGGCGCAGCTCGTGGCCGGCTGGTTGATTCGTGCGACGGGCAACAAGATGGCGCCGGCCTGGTACATGATCGTCTGCGTGATCATCTCGCTCATCGCCGTGTCGATGTTTGAAGAGACCGGCAACAAGGTGCTCGACGAGTAAGCGTCTGAGGTCGGTAGCCCAGCGCGAACGCAGTGCCAATCCGTTTCGCCGCATGGCGCCGACTTCACCGCCGATCGAGGACTTTCATGACCAGCGCGGCGGCGGTCGCGCGGGTTTCCACGTGGAGCTTTCTGAACAGGTGTTCGAGGTGCTTGTTGACGGTGCGGGGCGCCATGCCGAGGATGTCCCCGATGTCGCGATTGGCTTTGCCGCGGGACACCCACAGGAGCACTTCGGCTTCACGTGCGGTCAGGCCGAAGTGCAGGGCAAGCGCCGAGCAGTAAGCGGTGTCGTCGGCTTCCGTGAGCGTGACGATCCACTCGCCGGTCTTCGGGGCCGGGGCGGCCGTGGCGGAACGGCGAACGTTCTCGAGCACGCATTCATGGACGACATTCGCCTGCGCGCCTTGCGCAAGCCAGGCCACGAACCAGTGCAGCAACGGCGCGGGCAAACGCGGTTTGGCGACGTCCTCGTGCGTTGCGCCGTACGCCGCGATCTGCCGCGCCGCCTGAGGACTCTGCCAGCAGATCGCGCCGTCTTCCGAGACGATAAGCGCCGCGCGCGCGCCGAGCGAGAGCGCTGCCTGTGCATAGGATTGCGCGCGCGAGCGCACCACATGCGCGCCAATGCGCGCGCACACTTCCTCCGGGCGCACGGGTTTCGTCACGTAATCGATGCCCCCGACGCGAAAGCCCCGCACGACATGCTCGCTTTCCGTCAGCGACGTCATGAAGATGACCGGAAGATGCTCGTAACGTGGGTCCTGTTTGATCCGCGTGCAGGTCTCGAAGCCGTCCATCGCGGGCATTATCGCGTCGAGCAGCACGACGTCCGGCGTGACCCGCGCCAGACACTTCAATGCCGCCTCGCCGCTTAACGCGACGAGCACCGCGTAACCGTTCGCTTGCAGGGTATCGGAGAGAAAGGCGAGATTGTCGGGCGTGTCGTCCACGATCAGCACGATGGGACGGTTTCCCAGCCACTCCGGCGGGGCGCTCGCCTCCGTGGGCGCATCATGCACCGGTGGCGCGGGGCAGGTGGACAAGCTCATTTTCAAGTTCCCTTAGCTGAAAGCGTTCGGCAAGTGCGCGTAGCGTTTCGATCTGGGCGGACAGTGCCGGGTGGACGCGCCGCGCCTCGTCGAGTTGCTCGACGACCCCCTGCACATAGCCGACGTCGAGATGCTCGCGGATACGCTGAAGCACCCCCTCGGGCAGCGCGAGCTGAATGGCGTCGGACGTCGCCGCCGATGTCTCCGCCCGCGCCGGGCTGGGCGTCGTCGTCGGTTCCGATGCAATCCATTCCAGCGCAAGCAGTTGTGCGAGCTTGTCGAGCAACAGATTCACCTGCAACGGCTTGGCCAGATAGCCTGCGCAGCCGGACGCGCCGGCACGCTCGCGATCGTCGGCGAAAGCGTTGGCCGAGAGCAATACGACGGGCGCCGCCGAGAGCTGATTCTCACGAATCAGGCGGCTGGTTTCGTAGCCGTCCATCAACGGCATTGAGATGTCCATGATGATCGCGTCGGCGGTGTGAGTGCCGAGCCATCGCAACGCGTCGGGACCGCTGGCGACTTCGGTCACGTCGAAGCCCAGCGGCGTGAGCAGTTGGACGACGATCCCGCGCTGATCGGCCAGGTCGTCCACCACGAGAATCGTACGGCGCGACCCGGCGTACCCGCGAATACCCGCCAACTCGGTGTAGACATCAGGTGCGCTTCTCACTGCCGGTGCGAAGAGTTTCACCACGAAGTGCGTGCCGCGCCCGATCTCGCTGTGCGCGTCCAGACTGCCGCCGAGCGCATGCGTGAGCAATCGGCAGATCGTCAGCCCGAGGCCCGCACCGTGATCGTCCGCATGGGCGGCGTCGCCACGCTCGAACGGCAGGAAGAGACGCGCCATTTCCTCCGGCGCGATGCCGGGTCCGGTATCGATCACCTCGAACTTCAGCGTGTCCAGCGCGTGACTCACGCGCAGCGTCACCGTCCCTGCAGACGTGAAGCGAATTGCGTTGCCGATCAGGTTGGTGAGAATTTGCCCGAGGTACTTCTGATCGCACTTCACCGTCCCCGGGATTCGACCGACGACCTGGACATCGAAGGCGAGCGCTTTCTCCATCGCCAACGGACTCATCATCGACGACAGGTGAGACACGAAATCGGTCAGCGACACTTTCGTGATGTTCAATTGCAGCTTGCCGGCTTCGATGCGCGCGACGTCCAGTAGTCCGTCGACCAGCGCGAGCAGATGCTCGCCGCTGCGATGGATGGTGCGAACCGCGTTGTAGCGCGTGGGGGACAGTTCTTCCTTCGCCTGCATCAGAAGCTGCGCATAGCCGAGGATGCTGTTGAGCGGCGTCCGTAGTTCGTGACTGAGGCCCGATACGTAACGGCTCTTGGCCCGATTCGCCGACTCGGCGGCCGCGCTCGCGCGCTTGAGCGCCTCGTCGGTCTTCTGGTGCGCTTCGATTTCCTGCATCAGCAATTCGTTTTGCCGTTGCGATTCCTCTTCCGTGACGCGGCGGCTCTCGCGCTCCAGCACGAACCACCATGCCGCGATGCAGCCCACGAGGGCGAGCGAGAAGAAGATCTTGAGGAAGCTGCTTCCTATGACCCCGACTTCCGCCGCGCTGATCGACGCCACACTCTGCGACCAGATCAGTAGCAGAACGCCAGCCAACACGGCAAGGATGGCCAGCACGAGGCTCGCATAGCGAATGAGCCGCAACGCCGCGGGCCCCAGCCGCAGGCGCGGAAATACGCAGTGCAATGCGCGATCGGCCTGCGCGGAGAAGCGCGCGTGCGGCTTGCAGCGATCATGGCAACGGGAGTCCAGCGAGCAGCAAAGCGAGCAGATCGTGCCGCCATAGGCCGGACAGTGGGCCGTGTCCTCCGGCTCGAACGCGTGCTCGCAGATCGCGCAGCGCAGCGATCGGGCGTCGCCGGTCGATTGCGGCTTGCGCGCGAGGTAGTACTTTCCGCGTGTCGCGATGGCAATGATCGGCGCGCAGACGAACGCCACGCCGAAGGCGAGAAACATCGACATCGCCTCGCCAAGCTCGCCGAAGGCGCCTGCCCGAGCCGTGAGGGCCGCCACGACGCCCAGCAACATCGCGCCCAGCCCGACGGGATTCACATCATAGAGATGCGCGCGTTTGAACTCGATGTGACGCGGGCTGTATCCCAATGGTTTGTTGATGACGAGATCGGCGCACAGCGCGCCTATCCAGGCCACGGCAACATTCGCATACAGGGAGAGCACTTTGCCGATCACCTCGAAGACACCGATCTCCACGAGCAGCAGCGCGATCATCACGTTGAAGACGAGCCACACCACGCGCCCCGGATGACTGTGCGTGAGACGTGCAAAGAAGTTCGACCAGGCCAGCGATCCCGCATACGCGTTCGTCACATTGATCTTGAGCTGCGAGACGATGACGAAAAGCGTCATGGCCGGCAGCGCCCAACCGGCCAGCCCTGCCGGATCGAGGAGGATGTGATACGCGACGAGATACATCTGCGTGGGCTGCGCGGCTTGCGCGACCCCCACTTCGTTCTGGATCGCCACAAATGCGAGGAAGGCGCCGCCGAGCATCTTCAGCGCACCGGGTACGATCCAGCCCGGGCCGGCGCACAGTAGCGCGAGCCACCAGCGCTTGCGGTTGCGCGTCGTCAGCGGCGGCAGGAAGCGCAGATAGTCCACCTGTTCGCCGATCTGCACGATCAGCGCGAACACGACTGTCGACGCCTGTCCGAACGCAATGAGACTGAACGCCCGGCCTTGCGGGGCGAATCCCGCGAACGTGGTCCACTCGCGCAGCATCCCGGGGTGGTGCCACAGCACTGCGGCGTAGGGCAACACGAACAGCACGATCCACAGCGGCTGTGTCCAGCTTTGCAGCCGGTTGATGAGCGTGATGCCGAACATCACCAGCGGAATCACGACGAGCGAACTCACCACATACGCGAGCGCCAGCGAGATGTGGAAATAGAGCTGTAACGCCAGCGCCATGATGGCCGCTTCGAGTGCGAAGAACAGGAATGTGAAGATGGCGTAAAGGAACGACGTCACCGTCGAGCCTATGTAACCGAAGCCGGCGCCGCGCGTGAGCAGATCCATGTCCACGCCGTAGCGCGCCGCGTAATAGCTGATCGGCAGGCTCGTCAGGAAGATCAGGATCGAGACGGCGGCAATGGCCCAGAGCGCGTTGGTGAAGCCGTAATTGATGACAAGGCTACCGCCGATGGCCTCCAGCACCAGAAACGATACGCCGCCGATTGCCGTGGTCGCGACGCGTAATTCCGACCAGCGGCGAAACGAGCGCGGGGTGAAGCGCAGCGCATAGTCTTCCAGCGTTTCGTCGCCGACCCAGGCGTTGTAATCCCGCCGCACCTTCACGATGCGCTGAGTGCTGGGCGCGCTGACTGAACTTTGGTGCATCTTGGCCATGAAGACGTGAAGGCGATCCGGATTGGTGCAAAAAGCGTTGGATGTAAAGCCCAAAGCAAATTACATTCCACCGCCCCACCTGGGGAATACGTCAATCGACGTATTCCGATCGTCAAATTGGCTCCCTACATTGCGTTCAAACCCGTGAAACCCGCCCGCCGCGCATCTTGCACAGGGCCTATGATCAGGAGAACGTGATGTCCGCAGACGATCGATTCGAAGATGACGAGCGCATGGCTTCGCCGCTGCGCAGGCGGCTGCTCGGCGGCCTTGCCGCGGCCCCGCTCATGGCGCTGGGCCTGCCGCGAACGTCGTTCGCACAGGTGCCGCCTACGGCCAAGGTGAACACCACCGGTCTCGCCGTGACCGACACCACGGTCACGGTCGGCCAGTTGCACTCGGCAACCGGCACGATGGCCATTTCCGAGACGGGCTCGATTCAGGCAGAGCGTCTTGCCATCGAGCAGATCAATGCGATGGGCGGCGTACTCGGACGTAAGATCAACATCATTCAGGAAGACGGTGCGTCCGACTGGCCGACTTTTGCCGAGAAATCCAAGAAGCTGCTCGAGAGCGACCACGTCGCGGCCGTTTTCGGTTGCTGGACGTCGGCCTCGCGCAAGGCGGTGCTGCCGGTGTTCGAGAAGGACAACGGCTTGCTGTACTACCCGACGTTCTATGAAGGTCTGGAGCAGTCGAAGAACGTCTTCTACACCGGTCAGGAAGCCACGCAGCAGATTCTCTGGGCGCTCGACTGGGCGTCGAACACGAAGAAGGCCAAGTCGTTCTTCCTGATCGGTTCCGACTACATCTGGCCGCGCACGTCGAACAAGATCGCGCGCCGTCATATCGAGCAGCATCTGCACGCGAAGGTGGTCGGCGAAGAGTATTACCCGCTCGGCACGACCGAGTTCAATTCGCTGATGAACAAGATCAAGCTCGCGCGTCCTGACTGCATTTTCGCGACGGTGGTGGGCGGCTCGAACGTGGCGTTCTACAAGCAACTCAGGGCAGCGGGCATCACACCCCAGAAGCAATTCCTGCTGACCCTTTCCGTCACGGAAGACGAAGTGCTGGGCATTGGGGGCGAAAACTTCGCGGGCTTCTACTCGTCGATGAAGTACTTCCAATCGCTGGATAACGACAACAACAAAAAGTTCGTCGCCGCATTCAAGGCGCGCTACGGTGCGAAATCGGTGATCGGCGACGTGACACAGGCGGCCTACCTCGGCCCCTGGATCTGGAAGACCGCGTGTGAGCGCGCGGGCAGCTTCGACGTGAACAAGGTCGTCGCTGCCTCAGCGGGCATTGAACTGCCCAACGCACCCCAGGGCTACGCGAAGGTCGACCCGAACCATCACCTGTGGAGCCGATCGCTGATCGGCGAAGGGCAGGCGGACGGACAGTTCAAGGTCGTGGCGAGTTCGCCGGAGCCGATCCACCCGGATCCGTTCCCGAAGGGCTACATGTAATCCCTCAACTCGCACAGGCGCGACGACCGGACGGTCGTTGCGCGAGGAGCGTCAGATGTCCGCCAACGACATTCTCAATATCACGCTGATGCAAGGCTTTGCGGGACTGAGCCTGTTCAGTGTTCTGCTGCTCATGGGGCTCGGACTGGCCGTGATTTTCGGGCAGATGGGCGTCATCAACATGGCGCACGGCGAATTCATGACGATCGGCGCCTATAGCGTCTACATGTTCTCGTGGGTCACCCAGAACGTCTGGCCGATATTCGCGCCGGTGTATTTCTTCTTCGCCATCGTCGCCGCCTTCGTGCTCGCCTTTGGGGCGGGATGGCTGGCGGAATGGGCGCTGATCCGACATCTGTACCGGCGTCCGCTCGACACGTTGCTCGCCACCTGGGGCCTGAGTCTGGGTATGCAGCAAGTGTTCCGTTCAACGTTCGGACCGAAAGAAGTCAGTCCGGTGCTGCCCGACTGGCTCATGGGGTCGTGGGAGCCGACGCCGGGTCTCGACATTCCGGTGAGCGGCATGTTCGTGATGGCGCTTGCGCTCGTCATGACGGGCGGCCTGTTGTTGGCGCTGTACCGCTCGCGCTGGGGGCTGCGTGTGCGTGCGACCGTCGCCAACCGGCCGATGGCGAATGCGGCGGGCATCAATACCCGCCGCACCGACCGGATGACATTCGCAATCGGCTGCGGCATCGCCGGCGTCGCCGGTGCGGCGTTCACGGCCATCGGGTCGACAGGGCCGACCAGCGGCTCGCTCTATATCGTCGATTCGTTCCTGGTGGTGACGTTCGGCGGCGCGGCGAGCCTGCTCGGTACGGTGGCCTCGGCCTTCGGCATTGCACAGATGCAGTCGATCAGCGAGTTTTTCCTTTCCGGTTCGATTGCCCGCGTGGCGACGCTCCTCACCGTGGTGGTCATTCTGATGCTGCGCCCGCAGGGCCTGTTCGCCTCGAAAGTCCGGCGCGCGTGATCCGCCGGTGCGCCGGTGTCCCGGTCGTCGACCGATTCCTCTGTATGGAGAGATGTACATGGAACCCATCCAAACCTCGGCGGGCGGCGTCTCCCTCCGCTCCGAGGCTCCCGTCCCGAGCGTCGGCTGGCGCGCAACGCTGGCGCGCTTCGACGCTTCAGGCTACGCGGGCATCGTGATTCTGGCCGTGCTCATCGTCGTCGTGTTTCCGCTCGCGCTCGACGCGTTTCGCCTGAACCTCATGGGCAAGTACCTGACGTACGCATTCGTCGCCATCGGACTGGTGATCGCATGGGGTTACGGCGGCGTGCTAAGCCTCGGGCAGGGCGTCTTCTTCGGGCTTGGCGGTTATGCGATGGCCATGTTTCTCAAGCTCGAATCGTCGAGCGCCGCGGCCACGAGTACACAGACCACCCCGGGCATTCCGGACTTCATGGACTGGAATCAGCTTACCGCGCTGCCCGATATGTGGAAGCCGTTTCACTCTCTGCCGTTCTCGATTGTCGCGGTGCTTGTCGTGCCGACGGCGCTTGCCTTCGTGATCGGTTACGCAATGTTCAAACGGCGGGTCGGCGGTGTGTATTTCGCGATCATCACGCAGGCCGTGGCGCTGATTCTGTCGGTGCTTATCATCGGCCAACAGGGATATACCGGCGGGGTGAACGGCATCACCGATCTGCGCACGCTGCTCGGCTGGGACATTCGCACGGACCACGCGAAGCTCGTTCTTTACTTCGTCAACGCGGCGTTGCTGATCGTCGCGTTGCTGGTGTGCCGGTGGGTGCAGCGCGGCAAGCTCGGTACGCTGCTGCTGGCCATGCGAGACAAGGAAGACCGCGTGCGGTTCTCGGGCTATGACGTCTCGATGTTCAAGGTGTTCTCATTCTGCTTCGCCGCGTTGCTTGCTGCGATCGGCGGCGCGATGTTCACGCTTCAAGTCGGTTTCATGTCGCCGTCGTTCGTGGGCATCGTGCCGTCCATCGAGATGGTGATCTATGCGGCGGTCGGCGGACGTATGTCGCTTGTCGGCGCGGTGTACGGCGCGATTCTCGTCAATCTGGGCAAAAGCTGGTTCTCCGAGAGTTTCCCCAATCTCTGGCTGTATCTGATGGCGGCCATGTTCATCGGCGTGGTGATGGCCTTCCCGAACGGTCTGGCGGGGCTTTTCGAGGCGCATGTGCGCCCGCGAATTCGCCGTTTTCTCGGCGCCGGGAGCGCGACAGACAAGGAGCGAAAAGTATGAGCAACACCGACTTTCTTCTGGCGATAGAAGACCTCAGCGTTTCGTTCGACGGGTTCAAGGCCATCGATTCGCTGAATCTGTATCTGGAGCGGGGTGAGTTGCGCGTCGTGATCGGTCCCAACGGCGCCGGCAAGACGACGCTGCTCGATCTTATCTGCGGCAAGACGAAGGAGACGGCGGGCAGCATCAAGTTTCGCAACGAGGAAATCACGCGACTGGCCGAGTTCAGACGCG
>NZ_KB290564.1:16329-24326 GCF_000282835.1 Pandoraea sp. B-6
TAGGCCGCAAGTTTCAGACGCCGTCGATCTACGAAAACCTGAGCGTCGCGCAAAACCTCGAAGTGTCGTTCCCGCGTGGGCGCGGCGTGTTCGGCGCGCTTTTCTACCGCACGGATAGCGAGGTTGCGGATCGTGTCCGATCGGTTGCCGACGAGATCGGTCTGTCGGCCTCGCTCGACCTCGAAGCCGGCTTGCTCTCGCACGGACAAAAGCAGTGGCTGGAAATTGGTATGCTTCTTATGCAGGATCCCGAACTTTTGATGCTGGATGAGCCGATTGCCGGCATGAGCGTGCGCGAGCGCGAACTGACGGCTGATCTGCTCGATCGAATCTGTCGCAACCGCTCGATGATCGTCATCGAGCACGACATGGCTTTCGTTGAGCGGATCGCGCACAAGGTCACCGTGATGCACCAGGGAAAGATTCTCGCCGAGGGCCCGATGGCCAAGGTGCAATCCGACCCGCGTGTGATCGAAGTTTATCTCGGACACTGATCGGGGGACACATCATGTTGGAAGTCGATGATCTTGTCGTCAGCTATGGCCAGAGCGAGGTGCTGCACGGCATCGGCTTTTCCGTCGCCAGCGGCGAAAGCGTTGCGGTGATGGGCCGCAACGGGATGGGAAAAACAACGTTGTTCAAGTCGTTGATCGGTATGTTGCCCGCGAATCGCGGCACCGTTCGTGTGGACGGTGTCGACGTATCGAGGGACGAGAGCTTCCGGCGCGTGTCCAAGGGAATCGGTTACGTTCCGCAGGGTCGTCAGATCTTTGCATCGCTCACCGTCGAAGAGAACATCCAGACCGGGCTCGAGAATGCAGCGAGCCAGTCCGTTCCCGACGATCTCTACGCGTTGTTTCCCGTGCTGTTCGACATGCGCCGCCGCAAGGGCGGCAATCTCTCCGGCGGACAGCAGCAACAGCTCGCCATTGCGCGCGCGCTCGCGACCAATCCCAAGGTACTGCTGCTCGACGAGCCGACCGAGGGGATTCAGCCGTCCGTCATCAAGGACATTGCCCGGGCGCTCAATCACATTCGAGCGACGCGCAACATCGCCGTCGTCGTTTCCGAGCAGGTGCTGAGTTTCGCGATGGACGTGGCGGACCGATTGTTCGTTATCGAGGGCGGGCGCTTCGTTCATCAGAGCACGCGCGACGCCGGTGATGCCGGGCGCATACGCGAATACCTCTCCGTGTAATCCGACGCCGCGTGGCGTCATTGATCGCCGGTGTCTGGCGCCGGCATTTGAAACCAGGAGCGAATGCAATGGCCGAAACTCTCATCAAGGTCGACCTGAACCAATCCGCGTACGAAAACGAGCAGGTGCACAACCGTTGGCATCCGGACATTCCGATGGCGTGCTGGGTGAATCCCGGCGACGACTTCATTCTTGAGACGTACGACTGGACCGGTGGCTTCATCAAGAATAATGACAGCGCCGACGATGTTCGCGATATCGACCTGTCGATCGTGCATTTTCTTTCGGGGCCGGTGGGCGTGCATGGTGCGCAGCCCGGCGATTTGCTGGTCGTCGATCTGCTCGACATCGGTGCGAAGCAGGACAGTCAGTGGGGCTTCAACGGCTTCTTCTCGAAGACGAACGGCGGTGGCTTTCTGACCGATCATTTTCCGCATGCGCAGAAGTCGATCTGGGATTTCCACGGGCTTTACACGAGTTCGCGGCATATTCCGGGCGTGAATTTCGCCGGACTGATTCACCCGGGACTGATCGGCTGCCTGCCGGATCCGACATTGCTTCAGACATGGAACGAGCGCGAAGTCGGCCTGATCGCGACGGCGCCGGACCGCGTGCCGCCGCTTGCCAACCCGCCGTTCGCCGCGACGGCGCACATGGGCAAGCTGACGGGCGACGCGCGCAACAAGGCGGCCGCCGAAGGCGCGCGCACGGTGCCGCCGCGCGAGCATGGTGGGAACTGCGACATCAAGGATCTCTCGCGCGGGTCGAAGGTCTTCTTCCCGGTGTATGTCGATGGCGCAGGGCTGTCTGTGGGCGACCTTCACTTCAGCCAGGGGGACGGCGAGATCACGTTTTGCGGCGCCATCGAGATGGCGGGGTGGGTGCACATGCGTGTCAACGTGATCAAAGGCGGCATGGAAAAGTACGGCATTCGCAATCCGGTGTTCCAGCCGAGTCCCATTACGCCGGCGTACAACGACTATCTGATCTTCGAGGGTATTTCCGTCGACGAGCAGGGTGGGCAGCACTATCTGGATGTCACGGTCGCCTATCGTCAGGCATGCCTGAACGCCATCGAGTATCTGAAGAAGTTCGGTTACTCGGGAGCGCAGGCGTACTCGTTGCTCGGTTGTGCGCCGGTGCAGGGGCATATCAGTGGCGTGGTCGACATTCCGAATGCATGTGCGACGCTGTGGTTGCCCACGCAGATCTTCGACTTCGACATCCGTCCGAATGCCGACGGACCGATTCGTCACGTGACGGGCAGTGTCGACATGCCGTGTTCGCCGGATCTGGTGAAGGGCTGACGCGGCGTGCGTCACGAGCATCACTCACGACATAGGACAACAGGAGGCGGAGATGCCGATTTATGACTTCGAATGTGCGACGTGCGGACCGTTCGCTGTCATGCGGCGCATGGCGGATCGCGACACGCCGTGCCATTGCCCGGATTGTGGGGGCGAGGGCACGCGCGTGATGACGGCGCCATCGCTTGCGTTGATGGGAGGTGCGAGTCGTGCGGCGCACGCCACGAACGAGCGGGCGGCACATGCCCCGCGTCATTCGGGCGACGGGCCGTCGTCGCGTCATCGATCAGGGTGCAGTTGCTGCGCCGGCGGCAAGGTGGCGCTGGCGGGGGCGAGTGGGCAGACGTCCACGGCAACGGGCGGGCTGAAGCGGCCGGCAGGACGGCCATGGATGATCAGCCATTGATTCTCTTGGAAGGGTTTGTTACGGCCCGGGGCCTCTGGGCCGTGCGTCGGAACTGCGAGTTTTGAAGGAGTAACGACTCATGCGACATGGAGATATTTCGAGTAGCCGCGACGGGGTGGGCGTTGCGGTCGTCAACTACAAGATGCCGCGTTTGCATACGAAGGCGGAGGTATTGGAGAACGCGCGCAAGATCGCCGACATGGTCGTCGGCATGAAGCAGGGGTTGCCCGGTATGGATCTCGTGATCTTTCCCGAGTACTCGACGCACGGGATCATGTACGACCGGCAGGAGATGTTCGACACCGCAGCGACGGTGCCGGGCGAAGAGACGGATATTTTCTCGGCGGCATGTCGCAAGGCGAATGTGTGGGGGGTGTTTTCGCTCACGGGTGAGCGGCACGAGGATCATCCGAACAAGGTGCCTTACAACACGCTGGTGCTGATCGACAATCGCGGGGAGATCGTGCAGAAGTATCGCAAGATCATGCCGTGGACACCGATCGAGGGCTGGTACCCCGGCGACCGCACTTACGTGACGGAGGGACCGAAGGGGCTGAAGATCAGTCTGATCATCTGCGATGACGGCAACTATCCGGAGATCTGGCGGGATTGCACGATGAACGGCGCGGAGCTGGTGGTGCGTTGTCAGGGATATATGTATCCGGCCAAGGATCAGCAGGTGCTTGTGGCGAAGGCGATGGCGTGGATGAACAACACGTATGTGGCTGTCGCGAACGCGACGGGCTGGGACGGTGTGTATTCGTACTTCGGCCACTCGGCGATCGTCGGCTTCGACGGCCGCACACTCGGTGAATGCGGCGAGGAAGAGATGGGCGTGCAATACGCGGAACTGTCCGTGAGCGCGATTCGCGACGCACGCAAGAACATGCAGTCGCAAAACCATCTGTATAAGCTGCTTCACCGCGGATACACCGGGACGATCAATTCCGGCGAAAGCGCGAACGGCGTCGCCGATTGCCCGTTCGGGTTCTACCGCGATTGGGTCACCGACCCGCAAGGCACGCAGCGCAAAGTCGAGGCTATCACCCGCTCGACACCCGGAACTGAAGAGTGCCCGATTGACGGGATTCCTTGTGGGGGAGGTTGAGCGGTGGCGGGCCGTAAAGGCCCGCCACCGTGTACTCATCCGCCGAACTTCACCTCCCGATCCAGCGGATACACCGGACGATTCACGCGCGAGAACGGGAACAGCGCGTAATTTGAACTCGTCACGCCGTCGCTGTCGCATTCGACCAGCCCGGCGGAGATCGGCACGAACACCGGACGGCAGTACATGCGGGACTTGAGCAGCAGGAAGCGCTCGTTGCGCGGGTCGAGGCCAACGCAGGTGAACACGCCGTGGTCCCACGGCTCGTGCGTGCGCTCCGTCACCACGATGCGCGCCGGCCCGATATCGAACAGCACCGTGCGGCCCATGTAGCAGCGTTGCCCCGTATAGGTCGGACCGCTCACGACATACTCGCCGTCGCCGATCTTGCGCACGATGCCGGTGAGCACCGGCGGTGTCTTGACGATGCCCAATTGCGTCAGCGCACGTTTGTTGCCGACGGCCAGCGTCACCTCGGCGCCCTCGCCTGCGGCGATCAACGTCGCGACCGCTTCCGGATCGCACAGCGGACCGACGCCGATGCCGGTGAGCCCGGCCGCGAGCGCCGCTTCGAGCACGTCCATCGTGTCGCACGTGCCGCCCGACATGCAGTTGTCGCTGTGATCGAGCAGCAACACCGGCTTGTCGGCGCCGTCGGCCAGACGCTTCGCTTCGACAATCGAATCGACGAGCGGCGCGCTGCGGTAGACGAACTCGTCACGCGCCTCCCATATCTGCGCGGCGATACGGTCAGCGACGGCCTGAGCATGTGCCACGCCGCTCTCCCCGTCGCCCGCCGTCACGACCACACTGATGCAAGGCGCGGGGATGTCCGCGAGCGAAAATCCCGAAAACACCGACACGGCCGGAATACCCTCTTCGGCTTCGGCGCGCCGCGCGGCGTCGAGCGCGCGCTTCATCGCGCCCCCGTGGCTCGTGCTGCATAGCGTATGCACCATCAACGGCGGTTGTTGCCATACCACGCGAGGGCGGCGTTTGCCGGCGAGCCTTTCGAAGAGCAGACGGCCGGCGTGCTCGCCTGTCTCGTACATGTCGATGTGCGGATACGTCTTGAACCCCACGACGATATCGGCATTCTCTACGATCTTTTGCGTGACGTTGGCATGCAGGTCGAGCGCAACGGCAATCGGCGTATCCGGCGCGGCGGCGCGCACGCGCTCGAGCAGATCGCCCTCGCCGTCGTCGCTGTTTTCCGCGACCATCGCCCCATGCAGGTCGAGCAGGATCGCATCGACGCCGCTCGCCGCAGCCACAATCCGGTCGCACAGGGCGTCGTAGGCGCTCGCCGCCACCGGACCGCTCGGGTTGGCGGCAGCGCTGACGGGGGTCACCATCTGCGCCCCGGCGGCCTCGGCGAGATCGATGAACGCGGCCATCGCCGTACGCATGCCCTTGTTGTCGCGATAGGCCGCTTCGTCATACGTGGGTCCTAGAGGGCCGAAGGCGTCGAGCGGTGTGGGCACCGGCGAGAATGTATTCGTCTCGTGATTCATCCGCGCGATCATCACTTTCATGCGGCACCTCCTGCGCGTTGCAACATCGCTTGCAACAGCACGTTGCAACCCGCTTCGAGATGCACCGGATCGGCATCTTCGATTTCGTTGTGACTGATGCCGTCCTTGCACGGCACGAAGATCATCGCCGTCGGCGCGACGCGCGCCAGATAGACTGCGTCGTGCCCCGCACCGCTGATGGCATCCATCGACGACAGCCCGAGTGCCTGCGCGCCCGAGCGAATTGCGTCGACCAGTGCCGGGGCAAACGGCTGCGGCGGGAAGTACACGACCGGCTCGATGGCGACGTCGATGCCGTTCGTGCGCAACGCGTCGCACTCGGCGCGCAGCTTGGCGTCGAGCGCGTCGAGCGTGGCGTCGTCGGCCGCGCGCAGATCGACGGAGAGCGTCACGCGGCCCGGAATCACGTTGCGCGAATTCGGATAGTTGTCGACCCAGCCCACGGTGCCGCGCGCATGGGGCGCGTGCTCGCAGGCGATGCGGTTGACCGCCTGGATCAGCTGCGCGGCGGCGAGCAGCGCGTCGCGGCGTAGCTCCATGGGCGTAGGGCCCGCGTGGGCCTCCATGCCCGTGACGGTTACGTCGTACCAGCGCTGACCGAGGGCGCCCTGCACGACACCGATCGTCTTCCCATGCGCTTCGAGGACCGGGCCTTGCTCGATGTGCGCTTCAAAGTACGCGCCGACCGCGCCCGCTTGACCCACCGCCGGCGCGGAGCCCGCGTAGCCGATGGCGCGCAACGCGTCGGCGACGCTGACGCCCTCTCGATCTCTCTGCGCGAGCGCGTGATCCAGCGTGAAGGCGCCTGCGTAAACACCGGACCCCATCATCACGGGCACGAAACGCGACCCCTCCTCGTTGGTCCAGACGGCGACTTCGAGCGGGGCCTCGGTCACGATGCCGTTGTCGTTGAGCGTGCGCAGCACTTCGAGCCCTGCGAGTACGCCGTAGTTGCCGTCGAACTTGCCACCGGTCGGCTGGGTGTCGATGTGGCTGCCGGTCATGACGGGCGGCAGCGCGTCGTTGCGGCCGGCGCGCCGCGCAAAGATGTTGCCGATCGCGTCGACACGCACCGTGCAGCCGATCTCTTCGGCCCACGTGACAAACCGATCGCGACCCTGCCGGTCGAGATCGGTCAGCGCGAGGCGGCACACGCCCCCCTTCTCGGTCGCGCCGATTTGCGCGAGTTGCATGAGGCTGTCCCACAGGCGCGCGCCGTCGACGCGTACTGCGGCTGCCGGTTGATCGAGACGTTCCATGTTCATCAGTCCTTCAGGGCAGACGCCGCGACGGTCGCGCTGACGCCTGCGTTGGCAGAGTGACGCGCTCGCCCCGTCGCATGGGGGCGTGGCGGCGCGCTTCGGGGGAAATTGGGGCCGCGCGGCTCAAGCCACGCCCACACCGAGGTAACGGTCCTTGACGACCTCGTCCGCGAGAAACGCGGCGTTGTCCGCGCCGTACACGATCACGCCTTGCTCGACGATGTAATGCCGGTCGGCGAGCTGCGTGCAGACCTCCAGATTCTGTTCGACGAGCAGAATCGCGACACCGGCTTGCTTGATGAGCTTCAACTGCGCCACGATCTCCTCGACGATCACCGGGGCGAGCCCTTCGACCGGCTCGTCGAGCATGAGCAGGCGCGGGTGATTCATCAGCGCGCGTCCGATGGCCAGCATCTGCTGCTCGCCGCCAGAGAGTTGCGCGCCACCGTTCTTGCGACGCTCCTGCAAGCGCGGAAAGATGCGATAGATGTCGGCAAGCTGCCACGGCGAATCGCGTCGGGCTCCGAGCTTGAGGTTCTCCTCGACGGTGAGCAGTTTGAAGATGCCGCGATGCTCGGGCACGAAGCACACGCCGCGTGCGGCGATTCGGTGCGCCGGTTGCCCGGCGACGGGCTTGCCCAGGAACGAGATGCTGCCCGCCTTGGGCGGTACAACGCCCGCGATGGTCTTGAGCGTGGTCGACTTGCCCGCGCCGTTGCGACCGAGCAGCGTGACGAGTTCGCCGTCGCTCACGCTCAGCGTGACGCCTTGCAGAATGTGACTCTTGCCGTAATAGCTGTGAATGCCTGCGACGTCGAGAATCATGCGCGGCCTCCGGTAATCATGTTGCCGAGATAGGCGGCGCGCACGCGGTCGTCGGCGCGAATGGCATCCGGCTTGCCTTCGACGAGTACGCGCCCTTGCTGCATGACGGTGATCGTGTCGGAGATGTCCATCACGATGTTCATGTTGTGCTCGATGAGCACGACGGTGTGATCGTCGCGCAGGCCGCGAATGAGCTGCTTCATGTCGTCGAGATCGTCGATGCCCATGCCCGACGTCGGCTCGTCGAGGAAGATCGCCTTGGGACGCGCCGCGAGCGCCATGCCCACCTCGAGACGGCGTTGCTGCCCGTGCGAGAGCGCACCCGCCGCGGTGCCGGCATGACGCGTGAGCGCGAG
>NZ_KB290564.1:24351-32841 GCF_000282835.1 Pandoraea sp. B-6
GCACGTCGTCAACGACGGACGCGCAGGCGCGCGGGCCGTCGGCCTTGCGCCAGCACGAGAGCGCACGGCGCGGCGTCACGCCCAGCGCGGCCAGGCGCAGGTTTTCGCGTACAGACAGATTCTGGAAGAGCGCCGTCACCTGGAACGAACGCGCAATGCCGCGTTGGACACGCCGGTAATCGGCTTCGGTGGTCACGTCGTGACCGTCGAACAGGATGCGCCCGCCGGAGACGGGCACCGTGCCGGTGAGCATGTGAAACAGCGTGGTTTTGCCCGCGCCGTTCGGACCGATGACCGAGTGTACCGTGCGCGGGGCCACTCGCAGATCGACGCCGTGCAGCGCGGTGAACTTGCCGTAGCGTTTGACGATGCCGGCGGCTTCGATGAGAGCGTCGCTCATGTCGGGTCTCCCTGCGTATCCAGTTTGCCTTTGGGCCCGCCGCGCTTGCCAGTGATGCGACACCACAGCGATTCGCCTACGCCCCAAAGTCCGCGATGCATGAACAGACTCACGGCGATGAGCAGCAGGCCGAGCAACAGCAGCCAGCGCGGCCAGAGCGTGGAGAGCCAATCGGCGGCGAGCACGTAGAACGCCGCGCCCAGCACTGACGCGAAGAGATTGCCCGTGCCGCCGATCACCGTCATCACGAGGATCATTTCGCTCGAGTGGTACTCGATGTTGGACAGCGGTGCGATGCCCGTCATGAGCGCGTGCAACGCTCCGGCCAAGGCCGTGACGGCACCCGAGATGGCGAAGGCCACGAGTTTGAAGGTCTTCACGTGATAGCCGACGGCGGCCGCGCGGGCCTCGTTGTCGCGAATGGCGAGCAGCGTGCGGCCGAACACGGAATCGGCCACGCGCAACAGCCCCGCGAAGACGATCAGGAAGACGACGGCGACGAAGGTGTAGTACTGCCAGGGCGTCTCGAGCGGGATCAGCGTCTTGCCGCCCAATGCGAGCGACTGGCGCGGGATGTCGAGCAGCCCGTTGTCGCCGCCCGTCCAGTCCGTCGCGGTGTAGGCCACGAAGTAGAACATCTGCGCGCACGCCAGCGTGAGCATCACGAAGTAGGTACCCTTCTGCCGGATCGCGAAGCTGCCGACGATGGCCGCGACCGCAGCGCCCAACACGATCGATGCGACCACGGCGAGCGGCATGGGCAGCGCCCAACGCGTGAGCAGAATACCCAGCGTGTAGCTGCCCAGGCCGAAGAAGATGCCCTGTCCGAACGAGAGCAGACCGGTGTAGCCTAGCAGCAGATTGCAACCGAGCGCGGCCAGGGCGTAGATGAGCACTTCAGTCGCGAGCGTGCCCGAGGACAGCGTGACCGGCAGGATCAGCGTGACGGCGGCGGCGAGCAGCCAAAAACGGTAACGTACCAGCATCATCCCCTCCCGAGCAGGCCGTGCGGGCGCATGAGCAGCACCGCTGCCATCGCCACATAGATCATCAGTCGTGCGCCTTCCGGCCAGATCGTGCTCATCAGGCTTTGCACGATACCGATCACGAGGCCGCCCACGAGCGCCCCGGCGAAACTGCCCATGCCACCGATGACGACCACCACGAAGGCGATGCCCAGCGCCTCGATCCCCATGAACGGGTCGACACCGCGCACCGGCGCCGCCAATACCCCAGCCAGCGCGGCAGTGCCCGCGCCGAGCGCGAACGCAAGGCTGAACACCCGGAACACGTTGATGCCGAGCAGCGACACCATCTCGGACGACTCGCTGCCCGCGCGCACCGCACTGCCCAGGCGCGTGCCTTCGAGCAGCCACCAGAGCACGGCGGCGAACACGACGGTGAAGCCGATGAGGAAGAGCCGGTACTTCGGATAGATGAAGCTGCCCCACATCACCACGCCGTCGAGCGCCGCGGGCACGGCCACGTTATCGCCGAGCGGGCCCCAGACGATGATGACCAGTTCCTGCACGACGAGCGCCAGGCCGACCGTGACGAGGATGTGAAACTCGTGCGCTTTCTCGTAGATGCGCGACAGCAGCAGTTTCTCGGCGATCCATGCGAGGGCGCCGACGACGATCGGGCAGACGATCAGCGCGAGCCAGAACGACAGGCCCCATTGCATCGCCTGGTAGCAGCAATACGCGCCGAGCACATAGAAGGCCCCGTGCGCGAAGTTCACGAAGCGCAGCAGGCCGAAGATGATGGATAACCCGACGGCGAGCAGGAAATACAGCATGCCGATCCCGACGCCGTTGATGACCTGCAGAATATAGACGTTCATGCGCGTCCCGGAGAGCTTGGGTGGACGTGGAGCACCGTGCGCCGTCCGGCTTTCGCCGCGCGGCACAGACGACACTTGCGGGGACGGCCAGGCGTCCCCGCGAGCGACACGGCGTGAGCGTTCGCGCAGCGGCGGCGCGCTGCGCTACCCGCTCAGGCCAGCTTGCACTCGGTCTTGTCGAGCGGCAGGAACGATTTCCCGGCGCTGACAATGTCGGCGAAATCGTCGGCGTTGCGCATTTTCGACTTGGCCTTGCCCTTGAGCAGGTAATAGTTCTTGAGCACCTGGTGGTCACCCTTGCGGATCTCTTCCGGCCCGGTGAGCCCGTCGTACTTCATGCCTTCCATCGCGGCGATGACGGCCTTCGGATCGGCGCTGCCGGCCTTGATCATGCCGTCGAGCATGAGCTTCGTGCAGATATATGAGCCCGCGAGGCTGTAGTTCGGGTTCTGCTTGAAGCGTGCCTGCGTGCGCTTGACGAGATCGAGGTTCAGCGGCGAGGCCACCGCGTGCCAGTACTGCGCGCCGAAGTAGACCCCGTCGCACAGATCGGCGCCGAGCGTCTCGAACTGCTCCAGGCCAGAGGCCCACGCCATCAGGATCGTGCAGTTGTTCTTCATGCCGAAGCTCACGGCCTGACGCAACGTGTCGGACGATTGCGAGCCGAAGTTCAGGAGCAGCAGCACGTCGGGCTTGGCGGCGACCGCGTTGGTGAGATAGCCCGAGAACTCCTTCTCCGACAGCGAGTGGTAGCTGTTGCCAACGTGCTCGATGCCTTTTTCCTTGAAGACGTTCTTCGCGGCCGTGAGCAAGCCTTCGCCGAACACGTATTGCGGCGTAATCGTGTACCAGCGCTTGGCCTTGGGCATCGATTCGATGAGCGGGCGCACCGTTTGCTCGATGGCGCCGAAGGTCGGCACCGACCAGCGGAACGTGGCGCTGTTGCAGTCCTTGCCCGTGATTTCGTCGGCGCCGGCCGTGGTGATGAATATGCCGCCGGCCTTCTCGACTTCCTTACCCATGGCGAGCGCTTCGGACGACAGAATGCCGCCCGCGAAGAAGCGCGCGCCCTTCTGCTGCGCGATTTCCTGCACGCGACGGATGGCCGTGGCGGGCTTGCCTTCGGTATCGAGGGTGGTATAGGCGAGCGGTCGGCCAACGACCTTGCCGTACTGCTCGACAACGAGCTTCATGCCCAGATCGGCAAACTTGCCGTTGGCCGCGAACGGCCCCGACATCGGTACCGGACACGCCAACTGGATGGCGCCGGTGGTTTGCGCGAACACATCGCGCGCGGAGATCAAGGAGGCAGGCAGAGACGCCGCAGCGGCGAGCTTCAACAGTTCACGACGATTCAATTGGGTCTCCAGGGAAGGGAGCAATCGTTCATGGGGTGCAAACGTGCAGCGCGTCGCACGCCGACCGGCCGGCGATCCGAGAATGGATCTGCGGCAGCGACCTGAGTGTGACAGCTGACAACGTCCGGGGCCTTATCCCTATCCGTCATATTTATTATGATAAATAGGATGAATTTGATCGTAGGTATAATATTTCGGGGTGTCAATCGGAAAAAATTCTCATCCGGCACCGCCGGTAGAACACGTTCGCAAGCCGGCAAGCCACGTGAACGGACCCTTGTGAGGCGCCTTATGGCACGAGATGCGCAGACGGTGAGAGAGCCGTTGGAAATCAAACAACAAAAACGTGGCGATCTGGTCGCCGAAGCCATCAAGCGCCTGATAACCGAAGGCAACCTGCTGCCTGGCGATCGTCTGCCGCGCGAAGTGGAATTGCAGCAGATGTTCGCGGTATCGAAGAGCACCATTCGCGAAGCGCTCAAGTCGCTCGA
Source organism: Pandoraea sp. B-6 (assembly GCF_000282835.1). NCBI lineage: Bacteria > Pseudomonadati > Pseudomonadota > Betaproteobacteria > Burkholderiales > Burkholderiaceae > Pandoraea > Pandoraea sp. B-6. The sequence goes on from NZ_KB290564.1 coordinate 28,444, forward strand.
AGTGCAGGGTCTCATCAAGGTGAGCACTGGTCCGTCGGGCGGCGGCATGGTGGTGGAGGTGCCGCTCGATCGCACCTTCCAGCTCATGCAGAACTACCTGTTCTTCAAGGAAGTGAGCATCGACGACATTTACACGGTGCGCCAATTGCTTGAGCCGGAGCTAGCCGCGGGTGCGGTGCCGCATCTGACCGAGGCCGACTTCGACGCGCTGGAACACAACATGGCGTGTTGCAGTCCAGCGTCGCACGACCGGCGCGAATTGCTGCGCCAGCGTCAGGCCGATATGGACTTCCACGACATTCTCGCGGCGGCCAATCCCAACAGCTTTCTGCGGTTCACCTGCGAACTCGTCAACGAGATGATTCGCCAACTGATTGTGTTCGGCAACGAGACGCCGCGGCGCGAGCACGAGAAGTTCGGTACGGCGAACGTCGATATCCATCGTCGGATTACTGACGCGGCGCGCGCAGGGGATTCGCAACGCGTGCGTGAACTCATGCAGGTTCACATGCAGGAAGCGCGCACCTATATCAAGCGGATGAACGGGAAACTGCGCGGTCGTCTCATTCTCGATTCGGACATCGTCGACATGCAGCAGCGCGTGCGCTCGCAACTCGCGACGAACGCGCCGCGTGCGCCGGCGGGCGAGGGAAAGCGTGTAGCGAAGCCCGCGACGAAGCCTGTCGTGAAGCCGGCCGAGAAGCCGACGACGAAGGCCGTCGGGAAGCCGTCAGCAAAGCCGAAGACCCCCGGCACGAAGGCCGAAGCGGCGACGAAGACTGCGCCCGCGCGCAAACGTCGTACGGGGTCGAGTTAAGGCGGGCCGGGGCGGACGCGGGGCGTTGCGCGCGCCGACAACTCAGGGCGAGATCGGCGCCGGTTGTTGTTGCGTGCAGCAGTGAATCCCGCCTCCGCGCCGCGCAATGCCACGCAGCGGCACCTGCGCGATGCGTCGGTCGGGGAACGCCTGCTGCACGATGTCGCGCGCCTGCGCGTCCGCCGCCGGATCGCCGAATGACGCCATCACTACGCCACCGTTTGGCAAATAGAAATTCACATACTCCGGCGCGAAGTCGGGATCGTCCGCGACGGCGGCGGGCAGCGCGTCGAAGTCGATGCAGGGCAGCAGGCCGATCTCGAAGGGCCGCCCGCGGGCATCGCGCGCCAGGCGCAGCGCTCGCAGGTTTTCCCTCGCCTCACGCGCCCATTCGTCATTGCCGTCGGCCCCGGTGGCGAGCAACACGCTAGGGCGCACGAAGCTCGCGATGCCGTCGACGTGACCGTCGGTGATCGTATCGAGTCGCGAGCCTGGCAACCACACGACGTGCGTCACGCCCAGCCAATGACGGAACACGTCTTCCGCCTCACGCCGCGTCAGTCCGGGGTTGCGATTCGGATTGAGCACCGACGTCTGCGTCACGATCAGCGTGCCCTCGCCATCCACATGCCACGACCCGCCCTCGGCCACGAGCGGCATCGACGTCGTGGCCACGTCGAGCGCCAGCGAGACGCGTTTCGCGAGCTTCGGATCGGCGTCCGGCATCGGCCGGATCTTCTGTCCCCAACCGTTGAAGTTCCAGCGCAGCGCGTGCAGTGCCCCGGCGTCGTCGAGCACGAAGGTCGGGCCGTTGTCGCGCATCCAGTGATCGTCGACGGGCATCGGGTGAAGTGTGGCGCTGGCCGGCAGGAGGCTGCGTGCTTCGTCGAGATGATGCGGATCGACCGCCACATGCAACGGCTCAAAGTGCGCGATCGCGTGGGCCATGCGTCCCAGCTCGCCGACGACCTCATGCCGGCGGGCGCCCGACATGACCGTGTGGCTCGGCCACGCCATCCAGCAGGCGGCATGCGGATGCCACTCGGGCGGCATCCGCCAGCGGCCGGCGGCGTTCGCGTGCGTCGCGACTAGTGTGTGGTGAGGGGGTGTCATCGTTCGCGTGACCGTGAGTAAAGTGCCGCCAGTGTAAGCGGCTCACGCTCGGCGCGGGGCGCGTCAACGGGGCGGGGAATCGGCCAAATGGACGGAGAGCCGCTTGAGTGCACGTACCTGGCGTAGCGCCACGCGAAAATCGCTCGTCGAGATTAGGCCAATGCCGCCTTCGTCATCGTCAAGCGGCTGTCCGTCGCGTTCATAGACCACGAGTGCGCCGATGCCTACCGGCGTGTTGTACAGCTCGTGCCACGAGAACATGACGGTGTAGCCGTCGGCACCCTGCGCCAATACGAAGGCTCGCGTGAAGTCGCGTGCGTGCGGCAGGCACAGTTGCGCGATGTCGAGCAGTGCGCTCAGCCTGACGCCTTTGTATTCGCTCGCGCAGCGCACCATTCTGCCTGACAGGCAGACGACGTCGAGCGGCCCGGTCAGTTGCGTCGGCAGGCGCATCAGCGCGCAGAGATCGAACGAGTAACGACGCTTGACGCAGCCGGAGACGACCACTTCCCGCGATACCAACGCGTGAGGCGCCGCGGGTGCGAGGTGCGCGAGCGGGAGGGGAGGCAGGGGACTCACCGAAGCGGGCGGTGCACCGCTGGCGGTGAGGCGAGTGTCTGGCGAGGCGCCGTCGGGCGCGCGCATGGAGTCGAGAGACATGTCGGTTCGGTGGTTGGGCGTGGGGGCACCGGTCGCCGCAATATAGCGGCCGGGCCCCGCACGGACATACGTCGCGCCTGATAGCCGCTATTCGCTTGCCCGTGCCCGATCAGCTACCGTAGCGGGCGGTGCGCAGGACGGGCCTGCGCGCGAAAACGTCGGCGATCACCGCGCGCGCCTCCTGCACGTCGGCGAGGGTCTCGCCGCCTTGCAGTGCGTCGAGCGCTGCACGCAGCACGGCCACGTACTCGGCATCGCCCGGCGCGTTGCCTCCGCCCAGGCGCAACAGACTGACGGATGCGCGCAGGGTGAGCATTGGCGACGCCTGCGCCTGCGCGATCTGCAGTGCATGCTCGAGCCACGGGCGCACGGCGTCGTCGGGATGATGACCTGCGCGCAGAAAACTCCCCTTCTGGCGCAGGAATTCCGCTTGCCAATGGGCGTCGCTGCGGCGCGCGGTCACATGGGTGCCGCGTTCGGCCGCATGCAGTCCGAGCGCAATGTCGCCCGTGCCGGCACACGCTTCCACGAGCAGCCCGAAGAAGATGCCCTCGACGCCGCCCATGATTTCGCTTAGGCGTCCTACGCTGTCGGTAATGCGCTCGAGGCCGCTCACGTCGCCGCGTGAGGCGAGCGCCCAGCCGCGAATCGTCTGTCCGGCGAGTGCCCAGAGCGCCACGCCGGTCTCCGACGCGACTTCGATGGCCTCGCTCGCCAGCGCTTCGGCGGAGGCGACCTCGCGACGCAGGCGTCGCAGCATCGCGGCAAACACCAGGGCGAACGAAAAGGAATAGCGGCGGCCTTGTTGACGCCCCATCGCCAGCGCCGCTTCGCTGGCCGCGAGCGACGCGTCGTGCCGTCCGACGAACCAGTACGCCCACGAGAGGAACGAGAGTGCGGTGATGCGCGCGTCTTCGCCCAGGCCGGTGTCGGCGTGCTCGGGACGATAGTGGGCCAGGCTGCTTTCCAGCGCCGTGACCGCGCCGCCGAAGTCGCCGTGGCAGCACAGGCTGTTGCCCAGCGCGTAGTAAGCATGGGCTAGCAACGGTGCGGCACCGGCCTGTTCCGCGATGAGGATGAGCTTGCGTGCGAGTTCGATGCTGCGCTCGAAGCCGCTCCAGGAGCTCGAGCCGAGCCACAGTCCCCAGAAGACCGGGAACAGCGCGACGTCGTCGCCCATTGGCTGCGCGAGCGCGAGGGCCGTCTCGAAGTTGTGGCGCGCCGGCTCTGAGCCATAGCCGTGCAGCGAGACGAGCGGCACGCCGAGCGCCATGCGCAGTTGCAGCTCGCGCTGTGCGGTCTGAGCACCGGTGCCGGTCTGACGCAGCACGTCGAGCGCGCTCTGGTAGTGCGCACACGCTTCGCGGAACGCCTGGCGCCCGGTCGCATACTCGCCCGCGAGACGGTAGTGCTCGATGGCGGCGTCCGGTTCGTCGGCCTGACGGAAATGCCAGGCGAGCACTTCGGGTTCGGTCTGCGCGGCGGCGGCGTGCTCGCGCATGGCGAGCGCGATTCGGCGGTGCGCGTCCTGACGGCGTTCCTGCGGCTGCGCGTCGTAAGCGGCCTTGTGCAGCAGCGCGTGGCGGAAGACGTAGCGGCCATTGTCCTGTCGCTGCACCAGTGCGCAGGCGGCGAGCGTGTCGAGCGCTCGCTCGACGAGCGCCATCGAACGCCCGCTCGCGGCGGCGAGCAGATCGGCCTGAAATGCCGGGCCGAGACACGAGGCGAAGTGGGCGACCGGCTTGGCGCTGCCCGCCGCGTCGATACGCGCCATCATCAGTTCCTGAAGGCTCGCGGGCATGGGCATG
>NZ_KB290565.1:0-4078 GCF_000282835.1 Pandoraea sp. B-6
GCCCGCGCCGGGACGGGGCACGCGGCCGATGCGGCCGTGCCGTGGCTCGCCATTGGCATTCACACGCTGCATGTCGCCGCCGCAGCCTCATGGACCGGCGCGCTGCTCGTGGCCGGATGCGCGATCCCGGGCTGGCGCCATTGGCCAGTTGGCGCACGCGCAGCGTACGGCGAACGGCTTTCCTCGGTCGCCGCGCTGGCCATGGTCGTCGCGCTGGTGACGGGGGCGTTCAACGCATGGCGCACTCTCGGTGAGACGCCCTCGCTGTGGTTCGCCCCCCAGAACGCGCCGTACTTCGCCTGGCTCGTCACGAAGCTCGTGCTCGTCGGCATTGCCGCATTGCTGGGTGCGTGGAACCGTTGGCATTTCTTGCCCCGTCTTGCGCTGGACACGGGCGAGACGCCGCTGGATACGACGGCCTTCGCGCGCGTGGTCGCCATCGAGGCGCTCGTGCTCGTGATGGTGATGAGCCTTGCGGCCAAGCTTGGCACGACGATGCCGCCGGGCGGCTGACCGAATTCGACAGCAAGAAACGGAGCGCGGCATCGCGCCCCGTTCCCTACACTGAAGGCAAGTCCTCAGTCGTCCGGAGCCCCCTGTGATGCCCACCTATCCAATGACCGCCAAACGTCCCCTTCAGCCCGGCGCCCCGACCGGCAGCCCGAGTCGTTCGCAGACCCGGACGCCGACTGTCCAGGCGAGCCAGCTTTCGGCCAAATCGCGCTACGCGACCGACGACGCCAAGTGGGCCGCGGTCGCGGCGCGCGACAAACAGGCGGATGGCGAATTCTTCTATGCCGTGCGTACGACCGGCGTGTATTGCCGCCCCTCGTGTGGCGCGCGGCTCGCGCGGCGCGAAAACGTAACGTTCCACGCCGATAGCGCCGCAGCCGAGCGCGCGGGCTTTCGTGCCTGCAAGCGTTGCCAGCCTGCGCTTGGCGCGTCCGGCGCGCGCCAGGCCCGTCACGCCGCACTGGTGAGCGCCGCTTGCCGGCAGATCGAGGCAGCCGAGGTGCCACTGCGACTGGACACGCTCGCGGCCGAGGCCGGCCTGAGCCCGAACTATTTCCACCGACTCTTTCGCGCGGTCACGGGCGTGACCCCACGCGCTTATGCCAACGCGCGTCGCGCCGAGCGTGTGCGCGACATACTGTCCGCCGCCGAGAGCGTCACGTCGGCGTACTACGACGCCGGCTTCAATTCCAACGGCCGCTTCTATGCGAGTGCCGACACCCTGCTCGGCATGAAGCCCGCGGCGTACCGCGCGGGCGGCAAGGCCGAATCGATCCGCTTCGCCGTGGCGCAGTGCTCGCTCGGCGCATTGCTGGTCGCCGCCACGCCGCGCGGACTCTGTGCCGTGTCGTTGGGCGACGACCCCGATACGCTGGTGAAGGCGTTGCAAGACCGCTTTCCGCATGCGGAACTGGTCGGGGCCGACGCCGAGTTCGAGCGATGGGTGGCCCAGGTGGTGGGGTTCGTGGAGTCGCCGCGCGTCGGTCTGTCGTTGCCGCTCGATGTGCGCGGCACGGCGTTCCAGCAACGCGTGTGGCAAGCGCTGCGCGACGTGCCTGCCGGTGCGACCGCCAGCTACACGCAGATCGCCGAGCGCATTGGGGCCCCTCGTGCGGTGCGTGCGGTAGCACAGGCATGCGCATCGAACCCGTTGGCCGTCGTGATTCCGTGCCACCGCATCGTGCGCCAAGACGGCGCGCTGTCGGGCTATCGCTGGGGCGTCGAGCGCAAACGCGCCTTGCTCGCCCATGAAGGCGAGGAAAGTGCCGACGCGACGACCCAGGTGACGCAGTGAGCGCGCGCGTGCTGTCGCTCGATTGGGCCGCCCTCGAAGACGAACTCAATGGCTACGGTGCGGCGCGCATTCCACAACTGCTGAACGCGAGCGAGTGTGCCACGCTTTGCGCGATGTACGGCGAGACCGGCGCGCCACTGAGCACTACGCCCACGTCGCCGCGTTTCCGCAGCCGTATCGTGATGGCGCGTCACGGGTTCGGGCAGGGCGAATATCAGTACTTCGCTTACCCGCTGCCGCCGCAGGTCGCCGCGTTGCGCGAAGCGTTCTACGCGCCGTTGCGCGATATCGCGCACCGCTGGCACGCGGCGATGGGCATCGACACGCAATATCCGCCCACACACCACGACTACCTCGCGCAATGTCACCGCGCCGGTCAGCGCCGACCGACGCCGTTGCTGCTGCGCTACGCGGCCGGCGACTACAATTGCCTGCATCAAGACCTCTACGGAGAACACGTCTTCCCGTTGCAGGTGGCCATTCTCCTGTCTCAGCCCGGCGAGGATTTCACGGGCGGCGAGTTCGTCGTCACCGAACAGCGCCCGCGCATGCAGTCGCGCGCCGAGGTGGTGCCGCTCACGCGCGGCGATGCGGTCGTGTTCGCCGTGCATCACCGTCCGGTGAACGGCACGCGCGGGGTGTATCGCGTCAACCTGCGACACGGGGTGAGCCGGGTGCGCAGCGGCCATCGACACACGCTCGGCGTGATCCTGCACGACGCCACATGACACTCGATCTTTTCGGCTCTGCGCACGACGACAAAGACCACGGCACGCCGCCATTCGACGCACTCGGTCCGGGAGCATTCGTGTTGCGAGGGTTCGCACAGTCACAACTGACGGCCTTGCAGGCCGATATCGACGCGGTGATCGCGCAAGCGCCGCTGCGTCACTGGCTGACGCCGGGCGGAAAGCGCATGTCAGTCGCCATGACGAATTGCGGGGACGTGGGATGGATCAGCGACCGACAGGGATACCGCTACGGCACGCACGATCCTCTCTCGCAACAACCGTGGCCATCAATGCCGGCATCGTTTGTCGCGCTCGCGCGCCGCGCCGCCGACGCTGCGGGGTATCGCGACTTCGCGCCAGACGCCTGTCTCGTCAATCGTTACTCGCTGGATGCGCGGCTCACGTTGCATCAGGATCACGATGAGCGCGATCTGGGCGCGCCCATCGTGTCGGTGTCGCTTGGACTTCCCGCGACGTTTCTGTGGGGCGGAGTGCACCGTGGCGATCGCACCCGCCGCATTCGTCTGGCCCCGGGCGACGTGGTCGTCTGGGGTGGGCCGTCGCGACTCGTCTATCACGGCATTGCGGGCGTCGAAGGCAGTTTCGACGCGCAAGCCGTGCGTTACAACCTCACGTTCCGGCAGGCACGCTGATCGCGCCAACGATCGACACGCACCGCCGTCATCTCACGCTCAGTAGCCGACGGTAAAGCGCGCGCGCGGATGCGCGTTGCGCTCGAGTTCGTCGACCAGGGCGATGGCATAGTCTTCCATCGAGATCCAGCTCTTGCCGTTCGCATCGACGAGCAGACCGTCGCCACCGAGACGGAACTGGCCCGTGCGCTCGCCCGGCTCGAACAATGCCGACGGCGACAGGAACGTCCAGTTCAGCGGTGACGCCTTCGGCTCGGCGCGCAGCACTTGCAGGAACGCGCGGCCTGCGCTGGCTTCCGGCTTGTATGCCTCCGGGAATTCCGGCGTATCGATCAGCGCCTTGCCCGGCGCGACGTCCAGACTTCCCGCACCGCCCACCACGAGCAGACGCGGCACCCCGGCCCGCTTGACGGCGTCGATCAGCTTGGCGGCGTCCATGGATGCGAAGCGACCCGCGCTGATCACGGCATCGTGTCCGGCGAGCAGCGGCGCGAGCGACGCCGGGTCAGCGGCGTCGCCCTTGGCGACGGTGAGTCCCTGCTCGGCTTCGACGCGTTCTGGATTGCGGGCGATCCCCGTCACAGTGTGATTGCGTTGCAGCAGTTCGGCGGCAACGCGCGTACCCACGCGGCCGGTAATACCAATCAAGGCGACTTTCATCGGGATTCTCCTGGAAGTGACGAGTGAATTCGGGATAGGTGGCAGACGCTCAGAGCGCGCAGCCGTCGAGACCGCACTGGGGCAAAGTACTGGCGTCGCCGTCCGGGGAAGACGCCGCCTGCGCAGACAACAGACGCTCGCGCAACGCGTCGCGCCACACGTCGGGCTGCCCCAGATAATGTCCCACTTCGAGGCGCTCGATGTGACCGCCGATCGCCAGCGCGAAC
>NZ_KB290565.1:4088-9601 GCF_000282835.1 Pandoraea sp. B-6
GACGCGGGCAAGCCACGCGCGGCTATCGCGGAAGTGCCGCATGAGGGCGTCGGCCGCCTGTGCATCGAGCGCTTGCGCGAAGGCCCCCCGGTCGAGACCGAGATTCGCCGCGACATCGATGAGCACATGGCGATCGGCAATGCGTTTGCCATCGACATAATGCGCGCGCTGCAGCGCCGCGAACATGTCGAGCCCGCGGCCGGCCAACGCTTCGGCCGCCAGCGCGGCGGCCGTGGGCGGCGCGGAGTCGAACACGGCGGTGCCATCGCGCAGCAGACCGTCGAAATAGGCGTCGCCGAACGGCTGGCCGGGCCACGCCGCAATGCGACGGTCATGCGGCATGACGTAATCGCGCAGCTGCGGCGTAACCGGTTGCGCGTTCGGCCCGGCCATCATGCCGCCACCGTGAAACACGACATCGAGGCCGACCACGTCGCGCGCAGCGCGCACGAGCGGCGCCGCCGCGTAGCACCATCCGCACAGCGGGTCGGCGATGTAATGCAGAGTTGCCTGGGTCATCTCGATCTGTCCTGTGTCTTGCGACGCCGCCCTTCGACGCCTCTCATGTTTGCCATCGTAGTCGCGTCAGTCGCGCAAAAAAAGCCCATAATGGCGATCACTTTGTTGCATCGATCGAGCAAATCATGGATCGTCTGACGGCAATGCGGGTCTTTACCGAAGTGGCCGAACGCGGTTCGCTAACGGCGGCCGCGCAGCGATTGGATATGTCGCGGGCGATGGTCTCGCGCTATCTGGCCGAACTCGAGGCGTGGCTCGGCACACGGCTGCTGCATCGGACGACCCGTGCGGTCAGCCTCACCGACGCCGGGAGCGACGCGTTGCCGCGTTGTCGCGAGATGCTGGGTATCGCCGACGATCTGGCGTGTGCCTCGCACGCCGACAGTGCGCCGCGCGGCCTGTTGCGAGTGGCTTGCAGCACGTCGCTCGCTCAGGCATTCCTGGCGGCGGCGGTCACGCGGTTCATCCTGCGGTATCCCGGTGTCGCCATCGATCTCGTGGTGGCGGACCGCACCGTTGACCTGGTGGACGAGCGCATCGACCTGGCGATTCGCGTAACGTCCGAGCCGTCGCCCGGACTGATTGCCCGTCGTCTCGCCACGTGCCATTCGGTGGTCTGCGCGGCACCGTCATATCTCCGGCGCCATGGCGCGCCGGAGCGCGCCGAAGACCTCGCCCTGCACAACTGCCTGACCTACACGTACTTCGGCAAAAGCCTCTGGCAATTCACGCACAACGGCACACCGCTGGGCGTGCCCGTCGGCGGCAATCTATCGGCCAATGAAGTCAATGTAGTCTTCGCCGCTACGCTCGCGGGCGCGGGCATCTCGATGCAACCGGTGTATTCGGCGTTACCGCATCTGCGCGATGGCACCTTGCGTGCGCTGCTGCCCAATTACGTGCCACGCGAGATGACCGTCTACGGCGTCTACATGTCGCGCAAACAGATGCCCAGCGCATTGCGCGCCATGCTCGACGATCTGGTCGAACAGTTCCGCACCGAGCTGTTCGAGGACACGGGCTACGCCGTGCCGCCGGAGACGCCCGCCGCGTGAGCCACCAGAGCCACGCAAGTCGATTGCGTCGCGTGCGCCACCCCACCGCGTTTTGTCTGTCGCGACATCGCGACGGCGTCACCGAATTGTCACACTCCCCGCGTAAAAACGTCGTCTGCCCAGCCTGCCCCGGCAGGCCGACGACGCGGCTCCCGCTCGTCAGCCGTTGCCGACCGGACGCGGGTGTGCACGCCTGCCTCGCCGAACGCCTCTGCCCGACTCGCCCATCAAGGACATCATGACGCACGACGCCAAGCCCCAACCTCACGATCCCGCGCTCGACGCCGCCCCAGCGCACGACGACAACCCGGCCGATCCGTCGCGTCGCCGTCTGCTTCAAGGCCTGGCCGCCATCGGTGCGGCCAGCGCGGCGGGCGCCACGACGGCACTGACCGGCTGCGCCGCCGAAGGCAGTGCCAGCGCACCCACGGCCGTCGCCGCGGGCGGCACGTTCGACGCCCAGCTCAAGGCCAACATCAAGACGGTGGTCGTGATCTATCTCGAGAACCGCAGCTTCAACAATCTGTTCGCCGATTTCCCCGGGTTGGAAAAGCCGCTCGCGAAAGTGCCGGCGTCGGTCTGCACCCAACTCGACCGCGACGGCAAAACGCCAATGCCGCTGCTGCCGCCGATCTTCGAGGGTCTCGTGCCGCGCGCTCAGACGATCGGCGGAAAGAAGTATCACATCGCCGAGAAGGACATCGCGCGGCAGCCGAACGCGCCATTCATGCTCAAGGACGCCGAAGGCCAGTTGCTGCCGACGTCGGTCATCACGCGCGATCTATGGCACCTGTTCTGGCAGAACCAGATGCAGATCAACGGCGGCACGAACAACCAGTTCGCCGCATGGGCCAACTCGGGCGGTCTGACGATGGGTTACTACGGCGAGACGGCCAAGACGCTCGACATGTACAAGATCGCGCAGCAGTACACGATGTGCGACAACTTCTTCATGGCGGCTTTCGGCGGTTCGTTCCTGAACCACCAGTTCCTGATCTCCGGACGCCCGCCGGTGTATCCGAACGCCGCGCAAAGTCCGGCCAAGGACAAGATCGCCGTGCTGGCCGACGGGCCGCAAGGTGTACGTCTGGCGGTGTCGCCGGCGTCGCCCGCTTCGGCGGCTGACGGTCCGCCGAAGTTCGTGCGCGACGGTGCCATCACGCCCGACAACTTTGCAGTGAATACGATGATGCCGGCTTATCAGCCGTCGCCGATCAAGCCCGCGGCCTCCGGCGACAAGCGTCTGGCCGATCCGTCGAACCCCGCCACGCTGCCCCCGCAAACGTTCCCCACCATTGGCGATGTGCTCTCGACGAAGGGCGTGTCGTGGGCGTGGTACGCGGGCGCGTGGCAGTCGGCGCTCGATCACAAGGGCGGTGCGGACAAACCGAACTTCCAGTATCACCATCAACCGTTCAACTACTTCGCCCAGTACGCGCCCGGCACGGCCGCACGCGAGATGCATCTGCGCGATGGTGGTGAAGGCGACAGCCCGATCGCGAACAAATTCATCGCCGACGCCATCGCCGGCAAGCTGCCCGCCGTCACGTTCTACAAGCCGCAGGGCAACCTGAACCAACACGCGGGGTATTCGGATGTGGAGTCCGGCGACCAACACGTGGCGAACGTGCTGGCCCATCTGATGAAGTCGCCGCAGTGGCAAAACATGATGGTCGTGATTACGTACGACGAGAATGGCGGCTGGTGGGATCACGTCGCGCCGCCGCAGGGCGACCGCTGGGGACCGGGCTCACGCGTTCCGGCGTTAGTGGTCTCGCCGTTCGCCAAACGCGGCAATGTCGATCACACGTTCTACGACACCACGTCGATCCTGCGCTTTATCACGCGCCTGTACGATCTGCCGACGCTCGAAGGCGTCGCCCATCGCAACGCCGCCTTCGCGGCGCGCGGGGCCATGCCGCCGGGCGATCTGACGAAGACGCTGTCGTTCGCTTGAGGAAGGTGAAGGCCCGCGTCACGTGTGCAAAGCGAAGGCGTTGATGACGTCGACGTGCGCGTGGCACAACTGAGCAAAAGGGCATCTGCGTGTCCGCACTCCGATCTTTGGGGCGCTGTTTCACGCGGGTGCGCTTTCCGTTTCCGTGGCACCGCGTAAGTGGCACGCGGCGCATGCCCCCGGGTGAGACCGATCAGCCTTGCCCGTCGAGTTCGTCCGAGCGCAGCAGCAGTTTGTCGAGCAGTTGCTCGTACACGCGCATCTCGTCGTCAGTCAGCGTGTCGAACAATCGGTCGTAGTGGGCGCGCGCCGCATCGATCACCACGCGCCATACGCGCTCGCCCTCCGGCGTGAGCGTGACCTTGACCGCTCGGCCGTCGTGTTCGTCCGGCGCACGACGCACCAGTCCGCGCGATACCAGCCCGTCTGCCCCCCGGCTCGCCTGACTCTTGTCGAGATTCGCGCGACGCGCCAGCTCCGAGTTCGACAACGCCCCCGCCGTGCCCACCGCCGCCAACACGCGCGACTCGGCCAGACTCAATTGCGCCGCGTCGGCATACGACTGCGCGATACGTTTGTCGTGCTGCTTCATCAGGCGGTGCATCTTGTACGTCAAGAACTGGTCGAGCGATGGGTGGACAGGCCGCATCTCAGTGTTTTTCCCTAGTCGAAAACGGTCGATATTTTGTTGCGAGCGCAACCTTAGCACACTAGAATGGTTGCGTTAGCAACTATATGCTCGTTGGCGTTTTTGCCATTCGCGCGCTGCGCTTGCGCCGTCTCCCCGCTGACACGAGACTCGCTGCGCACGTGCCGAGCCGAATTTTTGGGTGTCGCATCATGCATCGACCAGAGACCACCCCGCGCGCGTCGCTTTATCACGCGTACCGCGTCCATCCGCACTTTGCGCCGCAGGGCGAGACAACCCCGGACGTCCCTGTCACCGTCGTGGGCGGCGGCCCCATCGGTATGGTCACCGCACTCGCGCTGGCACGCCATGGGGTGCGCTGTGTCGTGCTCCAGGCCGAACAGCAAGTCTCGGAAGGCAGCCGCGCCATCGTCTTCACGCGTCGCTCGCAGGAGATTCTGCAAGCCGTGGGCGTGGCCGACGCGGTGCTCGCCAAGGGCCTGCCATGGACCAGCGGGAATTCTTACTATCGCGGCCAGCGCGTCTTCCGCATGGAGTCGCCGGTGGACGAAGACGACCGATTCGCGCCGCTGATCAACTTGCAACAGAACGTGCTCGAGAGTTATCTGGTGGACGCCGTCGAGCGCCAGCCGCTCATCGAGATGCGATGGGGCAACAAGCTCGTTGCGCTGACGCAGGATGACCACGGCGTGGCGCTGCAGATCGATACGCCCGAGGGCGAGTACACGCAACGCACGCGCTGGCTCGTCGCCGCCGACGGCGCGCGCTCGACGGTGCGCACTGCACTGGATCTGCGTTTCGAAGGGGCGAGCTACGAAGGCCGCTTCGTCATCGCCGACATCCGCATCGATCTCGATCTGCCCACCGAGCGCCTGGCGTACTTCGCCCCCGACTGGAATCCCGGCAACACGGTGCTCATGCATCGCGAGCCCGATGGCATCTGGCGCGTGGATTATCAATTGCCGGCGTCGGAGACGTCCGAGCACGCGCTGCAACCCGAGACGATTCGCGAGCGCATCGACGCGCAGCTCGACATGATGGGTCTCGGCGGCACGCCGTGGGAACTCGACTGGTGTTCGGTCTATTCGGCGCGCGCGCTTACGCTGCCCGACTACGTGCACGGACGCATTCTCTTCGCGGGCGACGCCGCTCACCTGCTGCCGATCTTCGGTGTGCGTGGGGCCAACACTGGCTTCCAGGACGCCATCGATCTGTCGTGGAAACTTGCCGCAGTTGCCAAGGGTGCGGCACCGGCGTCGTTGCTCGCGTCGTACACAAACGACCGCGTGGGCGCGGCGCGCGAGATCATCGCGGAGGCCGGCAAGAGCACACG
>NZ_KB290565.1:9611-16857 GCF_000282835.1 Pandoraea sp. B-6
ACCCTCACATGGCTTCCGTGTGTTGCGCGACGCCGTGCTCGATCTCTCGCTCGATCACGAATTCGTGCGGCCGCTGTTCCACTGGCGCACCTCGCGCGCGCACGACTATCGCGACTCTCCGCTCAACAGCCCCAACGACGACAACGCGCGGATGACGGCGGGACCCGGCGCCGGTGCGCCGGCGCCGAACGTCAAGCTCGGCGACAACGACTATCTGTACGACCACCTCGGCGCCGCGTTCCATCTGGTGACGTTTGGCGATGCCCCGCTCGACGATGTCGTGCGTCATGCGCTGGTGACGTGGCGCGAGCGCGGTGTGCCGGTGAAGGTGATCGCGTTCGCGCCGTCGGAAGACGACGTGACGGGCGCGGACCTCACGCTGCCCGATCCGACGGGCCATGCCGCGACGAAGTACGGTGCCGCCAGCGGCACGGCGTACCTCGTGCGTCCCGATCATCATGTCTGCGCCCGCTGGCAGCAGCTCGACGCCACGCGTCTTGCCAGCGCGCTCGCACAGGCGACGGCCCACGCCTGAGCCGTCACGTCACACAAGGAAGCTCTGCCATGACCGCCCAACAAACCGCCATCGCCGGACTCGAGGAGATTTACGACACCCTCGCGCTGGCCATCGACGCCGCACCGGACGACAAGCGCGAGCTGCTGCTCGCCAAAGTCGTTCTGCTGTTGGCACACGAGATCGACGATCCACAGCGCGTGATCGACTGCATTCAGCAAGCCGCCCGCAGCGCACAGGATTAAACACGGTTCCCTTCGGCGTCCGCCCTCGATGGCGGACCCGTTTTCATCACACCGCCACACAATATCCGAGGCGGGGAGCGTTGGAGAAGACACCCATCATGAGTCGTATCACGTCTGCCGCCGGTATCGCCGGCGGAATCGCTGCACCCGCATCGCCCGCCGCTGTCGCCCTCGATGGCACGCCGGCGTCGCAGTGTCTTCCGAACGAGGCCCTGGAGCGCGAAGTCGTACGCAAGGTCTCGCGCCGCCTGCTCGGCTTCCTGTTCGTGCTGTTCCTGTTCTCGTTTCTCGATCGCATCAACGTCGGCTTCGCCGCGCTCACGATGAGCCAGGATCTGAAGCTCACGAGCACGATGTTCGGCATGGCCTCGACCGTGTTCTACCTCACGTATGTGCTGTGCGGTGTGCCGAGCAATCTGATGCTCGTGAAGGTCGGCGCGCGTCGCTGGATCGGCACGATTCTGATCGCGTGGGGCTTCGCTTCGAGCGCCACGATGTTCGCGCACGACGCCACCAGCCTCTATCTGATTCGCGCCATCGTCGGCATTACCGAGGCAGGCTTCCTGCCGGGCATGCTGCTCTATATGGGCGACTGGTTCCCTTCGGCCGCGCGCGCACGCGCCAATGCCTGGTTCATGATCGCCATGCCGGTGACGTCCGCACTCGGCGCCGCCGCATCGGGCTATTTGCTGCGGCTCGACGGCGTAGGCGGACTCGCCGGGTGGCAGTGGCTCTTCGTGCTCGAAGGACTGCCGACGGTCTTGCTCGGCGTCGTCACCTGGTGGTATCTGGACGACAAACCCGCCGACGCGCGCTGGTTGAGCGTCGCCGAAAAGCGCGCGCTCGACACGATGATCGCCCGCGACCGTGCCGCCGCGCTCACGCAACAGACGGGCGGTGCGGCGCACGCCGGCAACAGTATGTGGCGCGCCATTCTCACACCGAGCGTGGCGAAGTTTGCGCTGGGGTATTTCTGCCTCGTCAACACGCTCTCGCTGGCGTCGCTGTGGATTCCGCAGATCGTGAAGAGCTTCGGCACGACGAGCAGCAACGTGACCATCGGCTTGCTCGCGGCGATTCCGTCGGTCTGCACGATTGCCGGCATGATCTGGTGGGGACGCCGCTCCGACCGGTTGCAGGAACGCCGCTGGCATCTGGTGCTGCCCATGCTCTTCTCTGCGGCGGGCTGGGTCGTCACGTGCTTCGCGCCAGAGCCGTCGCTGCGCCTCGCCGGGGTAGCGATGGCCTCGACCGGCGCCTACACCGCCATGGCGATCTTCTGGACGGTGCCCGACCGCAGTCTCGCCCCGCATACGCGCGCGCTCGGACTGGCGGTCATCAACGCCGTCGGCAATCTCGGCTCGGCGCTCAGTCCGATTGTCGTGGGCGCACTCAAGGACTGGACGCACTCGTTCACCTCGGGCCTGATGTTCGCTGCCGTGAGCTTGCTCGTCGGCATTGCGGTGCTGTGGTTCGCCCCGCTGGGGCAGCGTCGCGGCAACCGCTGATTCCGGTCACGGCATGACGGACACCGTTCCGGGCCATAATGCGAAACGTCTTCGCGTTCAAGGAACCCCGTCATGCCAGTGACACCCCCTGTGGCCGCCCAAGGCCCCACGCTCGTCGTTCTGATCGACGCCGATAACGCCGCGCCCGCCATCGTCGAAGGACTGCTCACCGAAGTGGCCAAGTACGGCGTGGCGAGCGTGAAGCGCATCTACGGCGACTGGACCAAACCCAATCTCGACGGCTGGAAGAAGTGCCTGCTCGAATACTCGATCCAGCCGATTCAGCAGTTCCGCTACACCGTCGGCAAGAACGCCACCGACAGCGCCATGATCATCGACGCGATGGATCTGCTCTACACGGGACGCTTCGACGGCTTCTGCCTCGTCTCCAGCGACAGCGATTTCACGCGGCTCGCCTCGCGCATTCGTGAGCAGGGACTGATCGTGTACGGCTTCGGCGAGCGCAAGACGCCGCAGCCGTTCGTCACGGCCTGCGACAAGTTCATCTACACGGAATTGCTGCGTCAGGACGACGAGCCGGACGGCGACGAAGCCCCGGCGCCGCGCAAGCGCCGCAGCGCGTCGGACCTGAAGCGCGACACGCGCCTCGTGCGGCTGCTGCGTAACGCGGTGACCGGCGTGTCGGACGAGGACGGCTGGGCGAGTCTTGGCCCCATCGGCAGCCATATCGCCAAACAGGCGCCGGACTTCGACTCGCGCAATTATGGCTTCGGCAAGCTGAGCGACCTCGTGGCGACCATCGGCCTGTTCGACGTCGAGCAGCGCACGGGCAGCGGTGGGAACAAGAGCCTCTGGGTACGGATCAAGCCCAGGCGAGGCACGGCGAAACGCGGCGAATGAGCGCGCTCGAAACTTTTTTCGACGATATCGCGCGAAACACTTGTCAGGTTCCGGAATTCCCCCTATACTCGCGGTCTTTCTAGGCTCGTAGCTCAGCTGGTTAGAGCACCACCTTGACATGGTGGGGGTCGTTGGTTCGAGTCCAATCGAGCCTACCAACGAATCAAAAGCACAAGGCGTTGCGCGTTTTTCGCGTAACGCCTTTTGTTTTTTCCGCGACCGCGCGAAGACCATCGCCCGCGTTACAAAACGACACATCCCCGACAAACTGGTAGCACCTGCCGCGCGGGGTCATCGATACACTGGCTTCAACGGTTCGACGAAAGGCATCAGGATGGGAATGCTTCCCGGCTTGCACCGCCTTCGCGAATCGATCCGACTCACTGGCTTCATTGCCCACGCGCACGCAGTCGCACCATGTCATCAAATGATGCATCGACCTGCGAGCGCCTCCGGAGGACATTATGAAACGCATTCTTATCGTCGCTGCCCTCGGCGCTGTCGCCGCTGTCGCGTCGAGCGCCGCGTCGGCCCATGTGGATGTTGGTGTCTATCTGGGGTTGCCCGCCCCTGTGATTGAAGCGCCGCCGGTCTATGTGGCACCGCAGCCTGTCTATGTGCAGCCGCGCCCCATGTACGAAGCCCCGCGTCCGGTTGTCTACTACGGTCGCGACCGCTGGGACGACTGGCGTGATCGCCGCTGGGAAGACCGTCACGATCGCGGCCACCACCGCGGCTGGGGCTGGCGTCACGGCGACGACGACTGATCCTAGAACGAACGAAGCGGTCCGCCGATTGGCGTCGGTGGGCTTTTTACGCGGGAAGCGGCACTGTCGCTTTCCGCGTTCTTTTGTTCATCGCATCGACACGTCGCGCAACTCCCGCTTCATCCATTCCACGAACACGCGCGTGCGCGATGGCAACAGTCGCGCGTGGGGATACACGATATTGACCGGCCGTGCCGGTCCTTCGTAGTCCTTGAGCACGCGTACCAGACGGCCGTCGGCCATCGGCGCGGCGACCTGATACGAGAGGAAGCAGCCGTAGCCCATTCCGCCCAGGCACGCGTCAATGGCCGTGAGGCCATGGCTGACCTCGAGATTGCCGTCGACCGGTACGACGAATTCGCGTCCGCCCTCCCAGAACCGCCACTGTCCGAAGCCGCCACCATGCGAGCGGATGCAATTTTTGCCCGCCAGGTCGCGCGGGTGCTTCACTTCCCCCTGCTCGGCCAGACACGCCGGACTCGCCACCACCACGCGACGAATGGCCCCGAGGCTTTGCGCAACGAGTGTGGAGTCGTCCAGCGGCGAGATGCGAATCCCGACGTCGATGCCTTCCTCCCAGAGATTCACCACGCGATCGTTGAGCAACAGACGGCATTTGACGGCCGGATACGCGCGCAGGAAGCGATATAGCGCGGGCGCGACGTGCAACTGTCCAAACAGCACCGGCGCCGTGACCACGAGTGTGCCGCTCGGCGCCTCGTGCCGCGCCGCCAGTCGCGCTTCCGCCTCCTGGAGTTCGCTCAGGATCTGACGGCACGTGTCGAGATACGTCCGCCCCTCTTCAGTGAGCGCGATACGGCGCGTGGTGCGATTGAGCAGCCGGACATCGAGCGATGTCTCGAGCGCCGCCAGCGTGCGCACGACCGCCGGGAGGGAGGAGTCGAGCGCGCGCGCCGCCGCACTCAGGCTGCCCTGATCGACGATGGCGACGAACGTCTGCATGGCACGAAGTTTATCCATACCGCACATCATTACTCCGAATATTGGAGCAGTCAAATCAGCTCTGCGGCATTTATCCGGAAATCGGCTTGATGGAAAATCGGTGCATCGCGTGACACTCCTGAGCGCAGGACTCACGCGGCCTCGCTCACCACCGGAGACATCTCATGGCCCACCCCGCCGAAACGCATGCCCCCTCACCCGAGCCGTCCTTGCGCCCAACGCGTCCGATTCGCCTGTATCGGCATGCGCTGTCAGGCCATTGCCATCGTGTCGAACTGATGCTGCACCTGTTGGATCTGCCATACGAGACCATCGACATCGACCTGATGACGGGGGAGCAAAAGCAACCGGCGTTTCTTGCGCTCAACCCGTTCGGGCAAGTACCCGTGATCGACGATGACGGGCAGGTGATCGCCGATTCGAATGCGATTCTCGTCTACCTCGCAAGTCGCTACGATGCGCACGGGACCTGGTTGCCCCGTGCCCCCCTGACGGCCGCCGCGGTGCAGCGCTGGCTGTCGGTGGCCGCCGGCGATCTGGCCTTCGGACCGGCGGCCGCGCGCGTGGTTGTCGTGTTCAAGCGTCCCATCGACGCCACGGCGATGATCGAGCGCGCCACACTCCTCCTGTCGCGCATGCAAGCCCATCTGTCGGCACCGCAGGCGACGCCGTTTCTCGCAGGCGACACGCCAACGATTGCCGACGTGGCGTGCTATACGTATCTCGCGCATGCGCCCGAGGGCAACGTCCCGCTCGAACCGTATCCGGCCGTGCTTGCGTGGTTGGCCCGTGTCGCCGCGTTGCCGCGCTTCGTGCCGATGGTGTCGAGCGCTTGCGGCCTGAACGCCGCCTGAGCCTCGGGAGGACATCATGAATACGTCCGAATCCCCTTCGGTCCCCACGTCACCGTTCCATACAGGCGAACTCGCCGTGCAGACACTGGCCGGTTCGCGTGAAGCGATAGCGGACATCGGGGCGCGGGTGATCCGCAGCGCGATGCCCGATCAGCATCGTCAGTTCTTCGCCCAGTTGCCGTTTCTGGTCGTGGGTGCGCTCGACGCGCGGGGGCAACCCTGGGCAACGCTGTTAAGCGGCACGCCCGGCTTCGCCCAGGCGCCGGAGCCGACGTTGCTGCGGGTGAATGCCTTGCCGCCCGCCACCGATCCTTTGTACGGCGCCGTGACGCCAGGCGCGCCGGTGGGCGTGTTGGGGCTCGAGCCGTCGACACGCCGCCGGAATCGTGTGAACGGACAGGTCGTCGACGCAGATGCGCAGGGCTTTGCGATTCGCGTTGCGCAGAGCTTCGGCAACTGCCCGCAGTACATCCACAAACGCGACATCACGCCGCAAGCGCACGCGGGACCGGCACTGGCCGAGCCGCCGCGGACATCGCTCGACGACGATGCGCAATGGCAGATCGCGAGCGCCGACACGTTCTTCATCGCCACGCATTACGCGGGCGACGGCGCGACCGAGCGCAGCGCCGGTACGGACGTCTCGCATCGCGGCGGCAAGCCGGGCTTCGTGCGTGTCGACGATGCCAACACGCTGACGTGGCCCGACTTCCGTGGCAACGCCTACTACAACACGCTGGGCAATCTGCACGCCAATCCGAGGGCAGGACTGGTGTTCGTCGACTTTGCGTCGGGCGACTTTCTGCACGTGGCAGGCGACGCGGAAATTATTTGGCAGGACGAAACGACGAGCGGCTTCGCCGGCGCACAGCGGCTTGTGCGCATGCGGGTGCGCGAGGTTCGGCGCGTGCATGGCGCGCTGCCGGCCGCGTGGCGCGATGGCGAGACGTCACCGAGCGTCGAACGCACGGGCGCATGGCCAACCGCTTGATACTGCGCGCTCACACCCCATTCGCCTCGGGCTCACCTCGGGCTCACTTCGGGCTCACCTCGGGTTCGCCTCGCGCTTGCCGCAAGGGTTCGCTGCGTGTAAAGTGTGCCCACGCCCGTCGAGTGACGGGCGCCTCTTTTCTCCTCATCGATCCATGACTGTTCACACGTCCCTTCGACTTGCCGTAGCACCGCCGCAACGCGCGGTGGGTGCACGTCTGCGCGGACGTTTTGCAGCAGTCGCGCCTCCCCCGCCGGCCGGCGTGGCACCGCCCGCTGGGGTGGTCGCTGCCGCAGTCGCCGATACCGGCGTCGTGGCCTGACGCCACGGTTGGCGCGCCGGGCGTTCGTCGCCCGGCACAACACCTTTTCATTCGAATTTCAGTTTCGATCCGCCTGTCAGCGCATCGTGCGTCGAACGCCGTGACGTTGTGTCATGCCGTGTCGGCGACGGCGTCGCGTCACAGGGAGCGGCGTTCTTGAGCCGTTTTCATTGACGTCGCGCCCGGCAGGCTGGACATCCTGTTCAGGGGAAGATCGATGC
>NZ_KB290565.1:16894-25363 GCF_000282835.1 Pandoraea sp. B-6
GCTTTGGAGCGGCGGCGCACTGGCTGCCAAATGGGGGCTGGCGCATGCGTCGGCGTTTGCGTTTCTCGTCATTCGACTGGGGGTGGCGCTGGCTGCGCTCACACTCATCGCACTGACGCGCCGTCAATGGTGGCCGGCCGCGAACACCCGGTGGCAGGTGGCGGGCACCGGTGTGCTGCTCATTGGCGGCTATCAGGCGGCGTACCTGCTGGCGCTCTCGCACGGCGTCACGCCCGGCGCACTCGCCACGGTGCTGGGCGTGCAGCCGATTCTCACGCTGGTGGCGCTGGAGCGGGCGCATAGCGCGCGACGTCTCACCGGACTTGCGCTCGCTCTCGCCGGTCTCGCACTGGTCGTCGCGCAAAGCCTGATGTCGGCGCGGTTGTCGGCGGCGGGCTCGCTGTGGGCGCTGGCCGCGCTGGCGTGCATGACGCTGGGTACCCTCGCGCAGAAAGGCTCGCGACAAACGCCGCTCGACGTACTGCCGCTGCAATACGCGGTCGGGTTCGCGCTGGCGTTGCTCGTCGTGCCCACGCAACCGTGGCACGTCGACGCGTCGCTCGGTTTCTGGCTGCCGCTGCTCTATATGGCGCTCGTGATTTCGGTCGGCGCGACGCTGCTGCTCTACCGCATGATCGCCACGGGCAATCTCGTCACCGTCACCAGCCTGTTCTATCTGGTGCCCGTAGTGACGGCGCTGCTCGACTGGGGCATCTTCGGCCATCGTCCCACGGCGCTCGCCGTCGCAGGCACGGCCGCGATCCTGCTGGGACTGCGATTGGCGCTTCGATAGGTCAGTCGCGCGCCATCTCGGCTAAGATTGTCGGCTACCGGGTGACAATGCTGGGGCGAATCCCCTCGTTGTCACCTGGATCTTCTTATGACTGGGAGCTTGCGGATGGATTTACTCGACGACATGCGGATCTTCGTCACTGCGGTCGATGCCATGAGCTTCACGGGCGCGGCGGCGAAGCTCAGCCTATCGAAACAGTTCGTGAGCCGCCGTATCTCGTCGCTGGAGCAGGCGCTTGGCGTGCGTTTGTTGTTGCGGACGACGCGGCGACTCGCGGTCACGGACCTCGGCCGCGTCTATTACGAGCGCGCGCGGCGCATTCTCGACGACGTGGAGGCGGCCAACCTCGCCGTGAGCAGTCAAGGGGAGCGCCCGCGTGGCAATCTGCGGGTCTCCGCCCCCATGTCATTCGGCACGATGTTTCTCGGGTCGGTCATTCCGTCGTTTCTCACGACCTATCCGGACGTCACCATCGAGCTGGAACTCAACGACCGCACCGTCGACATCATCGGCGAAGGCTACGACGTGGCGGTGCGCATCGGTGCACTGGCCGATTCGTCGCTGATCGGCCGGGCGGTCGCGCCCATGCGCATGGTGACCTGCGCCAGCCCGCGGTATCTGGAGGCGCACGATGCGCCGCAAACGCCGGAAGCGCTGCGCGAGCACGCCCTGCTGCCCTATGGGCATAGCCAGCGCGTGAGCTGGACGTACACGCGAGACGGTCATCCGGTCGAAATTCCGGTGACCGGTCGCCTGCGCGTGAACAATGGCGAACTGGCACGTGACGCCGCCGTGGCCGGGCTCGGCATCACGTGGCTGCCGGTGTTCATCGTGGCGCCCGCCTTGCTGAGTGGGCGGCTGGTCACGGTCCTCGACGCGTTCGCGCCCGCCCCGTCGGCGATCCACGTGGTCTATCCGCAGCATCGACAGGCATCGCTCGTGATTCGCGCGTTTTCCGATTTCCTGTCGTCCGCATGTAGCGTGGCCGGTACTCAATGGTGACCTTTTGCGCAATGTTTGGCGTCCCGACGCACGGGAATCGGCCGTCAGACTTGACCATCCATAGCCCGGACGGGGATACTTGACAGGTTAAAAACCCAGCTTTTCCACGCCGATGACCACGATTCTGCAACACATTCCCACGGGACAACGGGTCGGCATCGCCTTTTCGGGCGGTCTCGACACCAGCGCTGCGCTGCTTTGGATGCGCCAAAAGGGCGCGATTCCGTACGCTTACACGGCCAATCTGGGTCAGCCGGACGAACCCGACTATGACGAAATCCCGCGCCGCGCCATGGGTTACGGCGCCGAGAACGCCCGTCTGATCGACTGCCGTGCGCAACTCGTGGCCGAGGGCATCGCCGCCCTGCAATCGGGCGCGTTCCACATCTCGACCGCCGGCGTCACGTACTTCAACACCACGCCGATCGGCCGCGCCGTCACGGGCACGATGCTCGTCGCGGCAATGAAGGAAGATGACGTCAATATCTGGGGCGATGGCAGCACGTACAAGGGCAATGACATCGAGCGCTTCTACCGCTACGGTCTCTTGACCAACCCGGGCCTGCAAATTTACAAGCCGTGGCTCGACCAGACGTTCATCGACGAACTGGGCGGCCGCAAGGAAATGTCGGAATTCCTGATCGCCAACGGCTTCGATTACAAGATGTCGGTCGAGAAGGCCTATTCGACGGACTCGAACATGCTGGGGGCGACGCACGAAGCCAAGGACCTCGAGCATCTGAATTCGGGCATCAAGATCGTGCAGCCGATCATGGGCGTGCCGTTCTGGCGCGACGACTGCGCGATCAAGGCCGAAGAAGTCACCGTGCGCTTCGAAGAAGGCCAGCCGGTGGCACTCAATGGCAAGACGTTCGCAAGCGCCGTCGAGTTGTTCGAGGAAGCCAATCGCATCGGCGGCCGTCACGGCCTGGGCATGAGCGATCAGATCGAGAACCGCATCATCGAAGCCAAGAGCCGTGGCATCTATGAAGCCCCGGGCCTCGCGTTGCTGTTCATCGCGTACGAACGTCTGGTCACCGGCATCCACAACGAAGACACCATCGAGCAATATCGCGAGAATGGCCGCCGTCTGGGCCGTCTGCTGTATCAGGGCCGCTGGTTCGACCCGCAAGCCATCATGCTGCGCGAGTCGGCACAGCGCTGGGTGGCGCGTGCCGTGACCGGCGAAGTGACCGTCGAGCTGCGTCGCGGCAACGATTACTCGCTGCTCAACACGACGTCGCCGAACCTGACGTACAAGCCCGAGCGTCTGACGATGGAAAAGGGTGACTCGGTGTTCACGCCGCTCGACCGTATCGGCCAGCTCACGATGCGCACGCTCGACATCGTCGACACGCGCGAGAAGCTCATGACCTATGCCAAGGCCGGTCTGCTCACCGCATCGAGCGGCGACGCCCTGCCGCAGCTCGAAAGCAAGAAGGACTGACTCGGCCAACACTCGCCGTGCCCCTCGGGGCGCTGCGAGTATCGCCCGCCACAACAGGCGGCGCGCCCTGAAAGGAGCGCGCCGCCTTTGTTTTTGGTCTGTCACGGTTCACGCGCTAAGATAGCGTCAAAATCAGCCACATCCCCAATCGTCACGCATTCGGGGTGCGCGCCGTGTCCCGTCTCGCGGACAGGCGCATGCGATGGAGACCCTGCGTTGGTACGCTTGATATTGCTGTTGCTCGGCGTCGATTACTTGCGCCGCCGCGCCCTCGCCCTGATTTGGATCGGGGCGATTTTCTTCGCTTTCGGGCTGGCGCTGATCGTCGATGCCCTCGACGGGGTGGTGCACTTCCCGCTCAACGTGTTCGCCTGGCTGCTGCTGCTCGAAGGCCTGGCGACGCTGGCCATCGTCAGCATTGGCGTTGGCGGCCAGCGCATCGTGCGCGCACTCAAGGGCGGCACCTTTACCCTCGCCGCGTTGCTGGTGCTCTTCTTTCATCAACAGCACGGTAACTTCTGGCTGTCGATGTTGTTCGGTACGCTATTCCTCGCCGATGGGCTGCTGCAATGCGTGGCGGCCTATGTCGTGCGGTATCCGCGCTGGATGTGGGCCACGGCGGGGGGATTGGTCGAGATTGCCGTGGCGATCTTCTTTTATCAGCCGTATCCGACGCACTACAAGGGCACCTTGCCCTACGCCATCGGGCTGGGGCTCGCGTTCACCGGGTGGAACTTATTGGTCCTCGCCATGCGCGCGCGGCGCCTGCGCCGCGACTTCCGCGTCGAGCAGGTTCTCGGCAGCCCCAGCGACAAACGCGGCTTGTGGAGGAATCGTCCCCGCGCACCGCGCTGGGAGGGCCCACCCGCCGACGGCGAACCCGCGTTGACGGTGCACGTCTGGACGCCATCGGGCTCGTCCAAGGCCCCGGCGCGCCGTCACCCGGTCATCGATCGTTATATCGCCGCCGTCGACGGGAATGGTGTGATCTCGACGGGTCACGCCGCGCTGGAGAGTCACGAAGGCGTGTATGTGAGTCTGTATCCCGCCAAGGAAATCGACCGTTCTCCGGATCAATTCGGGCAACTGCTGCGCGCCACGCGCGAGAATGACGTCCCCGGCGTGTTCCAGCCGGACTATGCAACGGAATCGAAGGCCTGGTGCGCGTCCACCGTCAAGGTGCGTATTCGCAATTACAGCCCGCGTCAGCTAGGCACGTTCTGGCAGGCTTACCGTCAGGACGCCACCTATAACCTCACGCACCGCAACTGCTCGAGCAGTGTGGCCAAGGCGCTCGAGGCCGCAATCGAAGGCCGCGTGGGTCAACTGCCCGGCGGGGCGGATGCCGGCTGGTGGACGTTCGTACGTCTGTGGCTCACGCCCGAGTTGTGGGTCGCCGCGCAACTGCGCAAGCGGGCCGAGACGATGGCGTGGACGCCGGGCCTGGTGCTCGATTACGCGCGTGCCGTGAGCATGCTTGTCGACCCGCGTCCGTTCGGCTGGATCACGATGTCGTCGCTCGCGCTGCGTCGCATGCGCCGGGCGCGTCGCGCGTGGCAGGACGCCGCCGATCAGGCGAGCGTCGCACAATCGCAGGAAAATCGGCCCTAGCACGGCCGACGGAACACCGAAACGCCCGAGACATCTGAATGGCGACGGCGTAACGTCATGGATACGACGCAAGGCAATGGCAGCAGGTCCGCGGGCGACGCGTGAGCTTCACTCACGCATGCTTCAGAAGCACAACTCAATACGAGGACAGTTCAGTATGTTCCATCGCCTGTGGCGCTTTATCAGCGCCGCCCTGTTTGCCAGTCTGGTCATCGGCCGCGCGGCCCACGCGATCACGCCCGAAACCGCGCCCGCCACACTTCCACACGGGGCTATCGTCGACCGGCAGCCGCTCGATGCCGACCACGGCTTGCCCGAAGCCGGCGAGCAATTCCGCATTCGTTACAGCTCCATCGATGGCGTGGGTGGCACTGAAGCGCGAGAAGACACGGGTGCCGTCTTCCTTCCCAAAGGACCGACACCGCCCGGTGGCTGGCCGGTCGTTGTGTGGGCGCACGGTACGGTGGGCGTCGCCAGCGCGTGCGCGCCGTCGCTCAATGTGCGCAGCCAGCGCGACATGCAATATCTGGGCACATGGCTCTCACTCGGCTTCGCGATCGTGGCCCCCGATTACGCGGGTCTGGGCTCGCCCGGGCTGCACCATTATCTGAATTCGCGTGCGCAAGCCTACAGCGTGCTCGACAGCCTGCTGGCGGCACGCAGCGTCTTCCCGTTGCAGAACCGCGTCGTCCTCGTCGGGCAATCGCAGGGCGCGCACGCGGCGTTCTCGGCCGCCGGTTATCAGCCGCAATACGCGCCTGACGTCAAAGTGATCGCAACCGTGCTCACGGGCACGCCGTATTTCAACGCGCAGACGTCGGCCGCCATGCTGTTCGCGAGCCAACCCGATCCGGGCGCGCCGGATCCGAAGATTCCGTACGCGATGTACCTGTTCCTGTCGGCAGCCGACCGCGATCCGACGATGCAGGCGTCGCGCTACTTCTCACCGCAGGCGTTGCCTGTACTGAACGAAGCCCGCACGCTTTGCATCGACGAACTGACCGATCACTCCACGGCCGCCGGCCTGAATGCGGGCAACAGCATGCAGCCGGATATCCAGAAGCTGCTCGACAACCAGACGCCGTCACTGCGCTACCCGACGCTGCATATCAAGCATCCCGTGTTCATCGGCATGGGCATGAACGACATCGACGTGCCGGTCATCATGCAACAAGCGTTTGCGCGCGATGTGGCCCAAGCGGGAACCACCACCCTGGTGCGTACGTACGAAGGGCTCGATCACGATGCGACCGTCAATCCGTCGCTGCGCGATTCGGTGCCATTCGTCCTCGACCTCATGTCGACGAGAAAGCGTGCGCACGCACAATAATTAGAAGGATGCCTCGAAATTTGGAGTCGAAAAAGCAGAGAGAGACTGATGGAGGGCAGCGATAAGTAGCTGATTTTATTGTTGTTATTTTGTGTTGCATATGTGCAACATGCGGGTAACTACGTAAAATTACATATGGTGCGTCGCAACACAGCGTCCTATACTGAACTCGTCTCCTCCATGTCTCCTCCTGATATGGATTAAGCCCGCCATTCGCGGGCTTTCTTTTTTTGCGCGGCCGGAATTCGCTCGACCGTCCGGCGCGGTCATGACCCAGCGCGCTCAGTCGATAGCGGCCGCACACGCGTCCGTCGGCGTGGCCAGCACGCCCCCAACCCCCGGAATGATCTTCAGCCCCGCCGACGCCACCCGGCAGGGGGCAGCCATCAATCCGCACCCTGACACCGACGTCACGAACGGGAGAATGGCGAACAAGGCCCACCACCGGCGCAGATTGCGCGGGGCGGGTTTCGACGCCAATGTCGCGTCCCCCACGTCGGGGATGCGGAGCGCTTGCCTGTCGACCGTTGCCGGGCGGGAGCGCGAAGCGTCAATGGTGTGATGGGACATCGGGGGGCGCAGCGTCATGAGGGGGTGTCCTGATAAGGGCGAAATGCCAGTTGTTCATGTGATTTGCCGCGGGCGTCGCAAAGCGAGCGAGGCGCCGTGGCTCAGGCAGCAGGCGTCGTGTGGCCGATGTACGTGAAGCGCGGCACCGAACCGCTGTCCGTCTCCACCGGTTCATTCCAGATGCGCAACAGACGGGTGCTCATGGGTAGCCCTTCGCGCGGGTACAGCCGCGTATAGACGACCACCGGCTCATCGGTCTCATCGGCGCGGGCGACACCTAGCGCGAGATAACAATTGCCTTTGTAATGACGGTAGACGCCCGGGCGGAACGCCTCGATTTCCGGCGTGGATTCGGCCGACGGCGCGGACATATTCGATACCATCGTTCTCTTCTCCTGCTGACCACAACCGGATACGGTCGGGCAAAAAATGCTCGTTGAAGTTCCGCGTCAGCGCGGCACCGCGATCCCAACCGATTTCGCGAGCGGCGCGGGCGAGATGCCCGAAGCGCCACGGAACGGCTCATCGAGGTTGACGATCAACGCGATGACCATTCCGATCGCGCCCATGTGGATCGCGATGATGAAATTACTTTTCCACGAGCCCGGATACCGGCCGTTCATCGCCATCGCCGCCAGCATGAAGAGCGCGATGACCCACCAGAACACGTCGGGCACGGTTTTCGTCGAGTTTTCGAAACGTCCTTGGCGGGCCTCCTCCAACCGATCGAGCAAGGTCCGGATCGAACTGGCGCTGTCCTCGTGTTTCGCGACCACCCGACGCGTAGCCCCGACAAACGCCGTCAATGCCGCTTCGGTCACGGGCGACAGATCCGGGTCGGCGGTGCTCAACGTCTTCCATTCGTCGGTGACGGCGGACGTCACGTAGCTGCGCAGCAACACACGCGCCGCCTGCGCGTCGCTGTCGCCAACCGCCTTGAGTTCTCGATCGAGACGTCGGACCACCGACGCCTCGCGCAGCGCCTGATCGTCCGCATGGCCGAGGTTGGCGCGCACGTCGGTCAACACATGGGCGAGCACGAAAACGATGAATGCGAGCAGGCTACCGTGGACGACATCGGATACCGTGCCGCGCACCTCGGACGGATCGGCTAATCGATCGAACAGCCAGACACGCGCCAGCCACGCGACGGCCACGGCGAGCAGCGCTGTGCCGATGGCCATGCTGACAAGCAACAGCCCCGTCGGCATCAACGTCATTTGGTTCACCAGCCATTGCATTCGCGTTCCCCCGCATCCGTCTCGACAAAGCTTTGCGAAACTTACATGGCGGCAGTAAGCGCTGCACCGCCGCCGATGCGGCGACTATACCTGATGCGCGCCCGGCGACAAGCTGGCGACGACCTGACGATGCGTGGCCGCCGGGGCGCACGCGAACAGCGCCGCCCGCTCGAAAAGCCATCTGGGTGCCTGGTTCGCGAACCTTGTGCTCAAGACCACGCGTTGCGAAGCTTGCGAGCGACGTCGATGTGCACCGCCACGTCGCCCACCGGCCCCCGCAGCACCTCGCCCTCGCGCGGCTTCGGGAGAATTTCGTACAGCGGCAACATCGTGTCGGAGACGAAACGGCTGCGCGTGCCGTACACGTGGCGATCGCCCATTCCCGTTTGCTGATGCACGTAAAACCGCTGAGGCACGACCAATTGCAGCGATTCCTTCGCGCGCGTCATCGCCACATACAAGAGCCGACGCTCTT
>NZ_KB290565.1:25373-26584 GCF_000282835.1 Pandoraea sp. B-6
TCGTCGTCGCCCGTGCTCATGTCGGACGGAATGCATCCGTCGACGACGTTGAGCACATAGACCGAGCGCCACTCCTGCCCTTTCGCACTATGGATCGTCGACAGAATCAGGTAGTCCTCGTCAAGCAACGGCGGGCCGGATTGCGCACTCGTGGCGTCGGGAGGATCAAGGGTCAACTCGGTCAGAAACTGCTCACGCGACCCATACGTACCCGCAATGCGGGCGAGCTGTTCGAGGTCCGCCTGGCGCACGGCCGCGTCGTCGAAGCGTTGTGTCAGCAGCGGCGCATACCAGCGCAGCGCCAGATCGACATCGGCCGGCCATGACAGCCGCGTGTCGTGCAACGCGATGAAGACGTCGACGAACGCGCGCCAATCGGCAGCGGCCGCCGACGGTGGCTTGAAGTCCGCGAGCACCTGCGCGGGCATGGCGGAGGCCGACATGGCGTCGAGCAATCGGGTGGCGCTCACGGGCCCGATTCCGGGGATCAACTGGGCCACACGAAACCCCGACAAGCGGCTGGCCGGGTTGTGCGCCCAACGCAGGATCGACAACATATCCTTGACGTGCGCCGCTTCGAGAAACTTCAAGCCGCCGAATTTCACGAACGGGATATTGCGGCGTGTGAGTTCCAGCTCCAGCGCCGCGCTATGGCTACCAGTGCGGAACAGCACCGCCTGCTGCATCAATCGGGTGCCGGTCTCACGTTGCGCCAGCACCTGATCCGCCACCCAGCGGGCCTGCCCCGACTCGTCGCTCACATTGACGAGTTGCGGCAGATGCGTCGATTGCCGATCGGTCCACAATGCCTTCGCGTAGCGCTCGTTCGACTCGGCGATCACGGCATTGGACGCATCGAGAATCGGTTG
Organism: Pandoraea sp. B-6; assembly: GCF_000282835.1. Classification (NCBI taxonomy): domain Bacteria; kingdom Pseudomonadati; phylum Pseudomonadota; class Betaproteobacteria; order Burkholderiales; family Burkholderiaceae; genus Pandoraea; species Pandoraea sp. B-6. Next base: position 26,243 of record NZ_KB290565.1, read on the forward strand.
TGTCGAACGGTAATTCCGCTCGAGCGTGACCACATGGGCGGGCTCGGCAAATTGCCCGGGAAAGTCGAGGATGTTTCGGATGGTGGCCGCGCGGAACGCATAAATCGACTGCGCATCATCCCCCACGACGGTGAGGCCGCGTCCGTCGGGCTTCATCGCGAGCAGGATCTGCGCCTGCAGCCGATTGGTGTCCTGGTATTCGTCGACGAGCACGTGGTCGAAGCGCTCGCCCAGTTCGCGCGCGAGTTCCGGCGCGCTCATCGTCTCGGCCCAGTACAGCAGCAAATCGTCGTAATCGAGAACGTGCTGCGCTTGCTTCGCGTCGACGTAGGCACCGAAGAG
>NZ_KB290565.1:26594-48747 GCF_000282835.1 Pandoraea sp. B-6
CCTCCCATTGCGCGCACCACGGGAAGTGCTTCGCGAGCACTTCCGCAAGCGGTGCCTGACTGTTCACCACGCGCGAATAGATCGAGAGGCATGTGCCCTTGAGCGGGAAGCGCGACTGCGTCGCGGAAAAGCCGAGGTCGTGGCGCGCAAGGCCCAGCAAATCCTCGGCATCGCTGCGGTCGTGGATGGTGAACGCTTCCGACAGGCCGATGCGCGTTGCCACATCGCGCAGAATGCGAGCGCCAATGGCGTGAAATGTGCCGGCCCACGGTAGCGACGGCGGTTGCGACGACGCCAGCCCCAGCACCTTTTGCAGCACCGCGCCCACGCGTCGCTCCATTTCGCCGGCGGCGCGACGCGAGAAAGTGAGCAACAAGATACGGTTGGGGTCGGCCCCGCGAACGATGAGGTTGGCGACGCGATGCGCAAGCGTGCTGGTCTTGCCCGAGCCCGCGCCGGCGATGACGAGCAATGGCCCGCCGGGCGCGCCATCGTCACCGACACCATAGTCGACGGCTTCGCGCTGGCGGTCGTTGAGTTCGGCCCACGGATCGCGGGCGGGGGCGGTCGGCTGTTCGGACATGCGAGATCTGGGAGCGCCACGAAAAGACGGGCCGTGGCCCGCAAGTACGCTCATCGAGTACTGTATATTTATACATTATAACGATGGCTTCGACGCCCATCGAGTCCCTTCGGAAATTGAGACGAATTCCGGCTGTCGCCCGTCTGACGGCCCACTCACCTACCTCATGACGATTCGTACCGGCACATCGTCCTGGACCGATCCGACGCTCATTGCGTGCGGACGCTTCTACCCGCCGGGCGTCGATACGCCCGAGGCGCGGCTGCGCCATTACGCGTCGCAGTTCGATCTGGTCGAGGTCGACAGCAGCTACTACCGGCTACCCGACGCCGCCATGGCATGGCGCTGGACGCAACGCACGCCCCCGTCGTTTCGCTTTCACATCAAGGCATTTCGGGCGTTCACCGGCCATACGACGCCGCGCGCGGCACTGCCGCGCGATATCGCGCAGGCGCTGGGTGCGGGGGACGACGCAAACGCAGGGCCAGAGGGCCCGCTTGCGTCGCTTGGATCGCTCGCGCCGCACGACCTCCCCGCGGAACTTCGCGACGAACTCTGGCGACGCTATCTCGAAGCCATCGAGCCGTTGCGTCAGTGCGGGCAACTGGCGGCCATTCACTTCCAGTTCTCCCCGCGGGTGCAGAACGACCGCGCCGGGCGGGCCCTGGTCTTCGAGACCGCGCGACGGCTCGATGGCGAACGGCACGCCGTGGAATTTCGTCACCGTAGCTGGTTCGACACGCCCTCGCGCGAAGCCGCCACGCTGGCCATGCTGCGCGAGACGGGGGCGGCGCACACCATCGTCGACAGCCCCGACGGATTCGACAACACGGTGCCTGCGGTCTGGGCGACGACGCGCGACGACCTGTGCGTCGTCCGTCTTCATGGCCGCAACGCCGCCGCCTGGAACCGACGAGGCATCGCCGCCTCCTCGGGACGCTTCGTCTACGAGTACAGCGCGAGCGAGTTGATCGACATCTCGGCGCGCGTCCAGCGACTGGCCGCGAACGTCGACGACACGCACGTCCTCTTCAATACGAACCACGAAGATCAGGGGATGAAGAACGCGTCGGCGTTCGCGCGCACGCTCACGACGCTTGCGCACGGCATCGTTTAGGGGCGGTGCGCGTCGTCGGTTGGCCGGGCGCCAGCCTTGAGCGTCTTGCGCCATGCGGGCAGGTCGCCGAGTCGCGCGCCTTCCGGTACGGCTCCGTGCTTGCCAGACCCGACGCGTTGCGCGCGATAGATGCCTGTATGCCCCGAACACAGGTACGCCAGCACGCACGCAATCGCGGCATAGCCCCCGATCTGCGGGCCGAAAATCTCGATGGCCATCAACGTCGAGGCGATGGGCGTGTTGGCCGCACCCGCGAACACGGCGACAAAACCGACGCCTGCGAGCACCGCCGCCGGCAACGTCAACACATGCGATAAGGCGTTGCCCAGCGTCGCGCCGATATAGAACAGCGGCGTGACTTCGCCGCCCTTGAAGCCCGAGCCGAGCGTGACGACGGTGAAGACCGCCTTGCCAAGAAAGTCGTACCACGGCAACGACGTATGAAACGCATCGACGATGGTCGGGATGCCCAACCCGAGGTACTGCGGCGTGCCCAGCACTGTGGCCGCCACTGCGACTACCAGCCCGCCGGCGAATGGACGCAGCGGAGCGTAGGCGATACGCCGCTTCATGAAGGCCGACGTGGCGTGCGTCGCCTGGGCGAACGCCATCCCCGCGAGTCCGCACAACACCCCAGCGGCGGCGGCACTGAGCGCCCCGGTGATCGACATCGACGCGGCGAACGCGCCAGGCGCAATCGTGTACACGGTGTGATGCACGCCCCAGGCGCGCGTAACCGCGTCGCCCACGAGCGCCGCGACGAGGCACGGCAACAGGGCGTCGTAGCGCAGGCGTCCGATGGCGAGCACCTCCAGGCCGAACACGGCGCCAGCGAGCGGCGTGCCGAAAACCGAGGCGAAGCCTGCGGCGATGCCCGACATCAGCAGCAGACGACGCTGCTCACCGGACAGACGGAAGACATGCGTGAGCTGATCGGCCAGTGCGCCGCCCATCTGCACGGCCGTGCCCTCGCGCCCGGCGGACCCACCGACCAGATGCGTGACAACCGTGCCGAACAGCACCAGCGGCGCCATGCGCAACGGCACGACACGCCGCGGATCGTGAATCTCGTCGATCAGCAGATTGTTGCCGGCTTCGACGCTCGCGCCGAGCCGCAGATAGAGCCAGCCCACCGCGAAGCCGGCGATGGGCAGCAGCCCGAGCAGCCACGGGTGAGCCAGACGCGTCTCGGTCGCGAGATCCAGCGCGACAAGAAACAGGGCCGATGCACTTCCGGCCATGATGCCGACGAGCGCCGCGAGCGAACTGGCGCGTGCCGCGCGCGGCAGCACGCCGAACAAGTCGCGCAAGGGGGAGTCTTGAAACATCTTCATGATGTCCAACAGGGGGGACGAGCGACGCCGTCGACAAATTGCCTGAACACTACCGAGAATGAGAGAAACGCTCGCGCGCATAGCCCGCAACCTCCCGGCACGCCAGGATCTTGCAGGCATCATCAGCCCCGGGGAGGGGCGGTTTGCGCAACGAACGCCGGAGGTATGCCATCTCCGTGAAGCAGCCGACATGCTATCAGGAAGCACGAGCCCTCACAATGCGTGACATTCGCTGCGCCGAAATGCCGAACCGGATCGGCGCATTGACGTTTCGCCGCCGCTCGCATCGCTAGAATCGGTGTCCGGTTCACGGAGAGCGGGTATGGCAGCGGACAGCGAATACATCGAACGCGTCAGGGGGTACGACTGGGACGACGTCACCGGGTTGTGGCGCGACATCCAGCGCTGCGCCACGCCTGGATGGGACGCGGGCAAGGCGCTGGAATATCTCGTACTGAAGGGGTTCGAGCTGGGCGGCGCGACGGTGAGGTGGCCGTATACGGTCAAGTTCGTCGATGAGAAGATCCTCGAGCAGATCGACGGCGTGATCTACGCCGCGGGCATCGCGGCCATGGTCGAATGCAAGGACTATTCGGCCCCCTCCAGTCGAACCAAACGGCGCATCGGCGCCGACCCGATTGCAACGCTCCAGGCGAAGCTGACGCGCCGTCCCGCCGCGCTGATCGGGTGCCTGTTCGCCAGCGGCGAATGCACCGAAGCGGCGGAACAACGGGTCAATTTCACCAAACCGGCGACCATCCTTTGCTGGACCGGCGACGATATCGATCGCTGTGTCCATCGACGAAACTTCACGCAGACCCTGCAGCGCAAATTCCGAATCTGCGTCGAGGAAGGCAAGCACCTCACGAAATGTTCGACCCAAGGAGACAGTCAGATGGAAATGCGGAACATCATTTGTCCCTCACAGGACAGCGTGAACTTTCTGAACGCGTGGCTGCCCCCCGAAATTTCCGCGTCGTCGCACTTCTTTTTCCCGTCGCCGCTCAGTGATGCGCCGGCAACCGCCAGGAACGTCCTCGCTACACACCCCCTTCAGGCGCTGCTCATCCGCGACGCCCACACGACGAATCCCGTGCTGATCAGCGATCTGGAGGTGTATGCGGAGGAAAGGTTGATGTTGTCGGCACCGAAGCAGCAGTTCGAAATCGAGGTCGTCTCACCGACACTGTTGGTGATGCTGTTCGAAACGCCGGAAATCTTCACCGCAGTCTTTGGCGAGCGAGCGACCGATTTCCTGCACTTGATGGGCAGCTACGATCCCGAGCGGGCGATCGGCGAAGCCGGCGCCACGGTGGCGAACATCATCGCCCATCTCGACGACACCACCCGTGCTTTGCTGCGCGCGACGCCGACGGCGCGTCGGATCCTTTCGCGCATCGCCAAACTCGACGCCAAGCCTTACCTGCGCGATGACGACTGGGACGCTGCCTGGTATCGCGACCGGCCGCAGCCGACACGGTCGTATTGAATCGCCGACGGGTTCGGCCGCGCCAACGCGTGTTCGATACCCCGCCCTCAGGCCGCCAACGCCCGGCACTGACCGACGACACGCTCGAAGCACGCTGTCACGAAATCGACCGACGCTTCGGTCGTAAAGCGCCCGAGGCTCACACGCACCGTGCGGCTCGCGGCGTCGTTGTCGAGACCAATAGCACTCAGCACGTGAGACGGCTGCCCCGACGCCGAGTTGCAGGCCGACGTCGACGACACGGCCAGCTTGCCGTTGAGCATGAACGTAGCAAAACCCGGATGTCGCACCGTCAAGCTCAACGTATGAGGGATACGCTGCGCCGTCGCGGCGTTGTGCACAATGTCACCGAGTCCCAGCACACCATCGAGCAGGCGGCGACTCAGTTGCGCGATGCGCGCGTTGTCGGTCGTCATGGCCTGCATGGCGAGTTCGCATGCGGTGCCCATGCCGACGATCTGATGCGTCGCCAGCGTGCCGGAGCGCAGGCCTCGCTCGTGACCGCCGCCATGCATCTGCGGGGCGATGCGCGTCATGACATCCTGGCGCACGTATAGGGCACCGATGCCCTTGGGGCCGTAGACCTTGTGCGCCGACATCGACATCAGGTCGATGCCCATCGTCTTGACGTCGATGGGGGTCTTGCCAAGCGCCTGCGCCGCATCGACATGCAGCAACGCCCCAGCCGCATGCACCACCTTCGCGACGGCCGCCACGTCGGTCAGCGTGCCGAGTTCGTTATTGACGAGCATGACCGACACCAGTCCGGTGTCGGGCCGCAGTGCCGCCGCCACGGCATCGGCGGTGATCTCGCCGGTGGCCGACGGCGTCAGATACGTGACGGATGCGCCGCGCGATGCCAGACACGCCATCGTGTCGAGAATCGCCTTGTGTTCGAGCGCGCTCGTCACGAAATGTGCGCGCGACTGCCCGCGTTCCGCATAGCCTTTGAGTGCGAGATTGTTCGATTCGGTCGCGCCGGACGTCCACACGATCTCGGCCGCCTCGGCACCAATGAGTGCCGCCACCTGGGCCCGCGAGCGCTCCACCAGACGGCGCGCACTCACGCCCGCCGCATGCGAACTGGAGGCTGGGTTACCGAAGACACCGTCCACGCCGAGACAATCGGCCATTGCGGCAATTACGGCGGCATCCGCCGGCGTCGTGGCCGCGTAATCGAAGTAATGGAGCGGTTCTCTCTCGCGCATGATCGGCCTCGGATAAAAAGTGCATCGATCGTACGCGCCACAAACGAGAAAAGGCTTGCGAAATCCCCCGTTGACCGGACGTTTCAGGCAAATCTCTTCCCAAAATATGACGAAATCAGGAATTTCCTTCCAGGCGTGAGTGAGCGCCGTCACTGGCTGGGAATCGCACCGTCACCTCGAGTCCGCCACCGGGCGCATCGCCGAGCGACACATCGGCACGATGCATTCGAACGATTTCCCTGACGATGGCAAGTCCCAGCCCGGAACCATCCGCCGTCTGGACCGCTTGCGGGGCCGACCCATCGTGCTCGCGGCGATAGAAACGCTCGAACACCGCCTCACGCTCGCACTCGGGAATGCCGGGGCCGTTGTCGATGACTTGCAGCACCGGCACATCGCCATCACACCAGGTGCGCACCGTAATGACAGCACCGTCGCCGGCATAACGAATGGCGTTATCGATGAGATTGCCGCACAACTCGGACAGCAACTCGCGCTGCGCCACCACGGGCACCGGCCCGTCATGCTCAAAACCCAGATCGATCCCGCGCGAGCGCGCCACCGGCGACCAGTCGAGGGCCACGCTGCGCGCCAAATCGTCCAGCCGTAGCGACACCATCGCCACCGGCGGGCCGCCTTCCGCCTCCAGACGCGACAGCGACAGCAGTTGCCGAACGCTCTTCGCGGCCTGCTTCACCGCATGGTTGAGTCGCTCCACACGCTCACGCGCCCCGGCACTGAGCGATTCCCTGAGCGTGAGTTCGGACTCTGCCTGAATGATGGCGAGCGGGGTTTTCAACTGGTGCGCCGCGTCGGCGAAGAACCGTTGCCGCGAGGCCTGCATGCGGCCCACGCGGCCCACATACTGATTGATGGATTCGACGAGCGGCTTGACCTCGGTCGGCAGATCGACATTGTCGAGCGGCGTCGTGTCGTCTTCATCGCGCGCCGCCACCTTGGCGGACAGCCGATTCAGCGGCCGCAGCCCACGCGTCACGCCCAGCCAGACGATGGCAAGCGCCAACACAACGAGCAGCACCTCCTGCTGCAGCGCGCCCGTAAGAATCTGACGCGCCAGTTCGTGGCGAGACTCCGTCGTCTCACCCACGACGATCCACACAACACGCGTCTGCGCGTTCGGCACGTCATGCACGGGCAGTTGCAGTGCCCCCATGCGCAGCGTCTCGCCGCGATACGTGGCGTCGTAGAACACGGCGTGATATGGCCCGGGCACGAGTCGTCCGGGAGGCATCGGCAGATCGTGATAGCCCGTCACCGCGCGGCCGCCCGCTTCACGAATCACGTAATAAATCTTGCCGCCGCGATCCGATTCGAACATCTCCAGCGCGAGATACGGCAGATTGACCTGCACTTCTCCGTCGATCAGTTGTGTGCCCTCGCGAATCGACTTGATCGAAAACTCCAGCGACCGGTCGAACGCCGAATTGGCCGCGCTCATCGCGCGCTGATAGGTCAGCCAGGTATCGAGCGCGAGCAACCCAAGCAGCGGGAATAATAGCCAGAGCGCCAGTTGACGGCGAAGGTTAGGTTGCGACATGGAGGGCGACGTCAGACGTGCGGATCATGCGGCAGGCGGTGCCGCGTCCGACTTCACTTCGAGCAGATAGCCCAGTCCGCGCAGCGTGACGATCGCCACGCCGCTGCCTTCGAGCTTCTTTCTCAAGCGGTAGACGTAGATTTCGATGGCGTCTGGATTCACGGATTCATCGATGCCGAAGAGCTTCTCCGAGAGCGCTTCCTTGTTGATCGCACGTCCGCCACGCACGATCAGCACTTCGAGCACGGCCCGCTCGCGCTTGGTGAGCGCCAGCAGTTCGCCGCCGAGACGGAAGCTGCGCTCAACGCCATCGAATACCAGCGGCCCGCACGCCACATCGGCGCTTTCGTGATGCTGGGCACGACGGATCAGCGCACGAGCGCGTGCTTCCAGCTCATCGAGTTCGAACGGTTTTGAAAGATAATCGTCGGCCCCAAGGTTGAGGCCCTTCACGCGATCTTCGAGCGAGCCATGCGCCGTAAGAATCAGCACGGGCACGCGGTTACGGCGCGCGCGCAGTCGTCGCAGAATTTCCAGGCCGTCCAGACGCGGCAGCCCCAGATCGAGAATCACGAGCGAATACTCCTGCGTGCGCAACACGTGGTCGGCAGCCTCGCCGTCGTGCATGCAATCGACGGCGAAGTGCGCCTGCGTCAACGCCTCGGAGAGCGATTTGGCCAGACTCGGATTGTCTTCGACAAGCAGGATGCGCATGAGACCTAGGGAAATCCATGACCCAAAAAAGGGGGCTTGGGCCCGCTTCGATACGAAATCGAAAGCGAATTGAAAGTTTCGGCAAATTACCATGCGCCACACGAAAACGACAAACCCATTCAAGGGGTCTTCCGGAGGATGACATGAAGCAACAGCAATCGCTTGGCGCGATGGTCGCGACCGCAGCGCTCTTCGCAGCCGCTATGCCCGCAGCCCATGCGCAGGTGCCCGCCGGCTATCCGGCGAACTATCAGGCCACGGTCGACGCGGCCAGGAAGGAAGGCAAGCTCATCGTGTACTCGGTGACGGATACGGCGCTCGTGCGTCCGCTCATCAAGGACTTCGAGTCGCTGTACGGTGTGAAGGTCGAATACAACGACATGAACAGCACCGAGCTGTACAACCGCTACATCAGCGAGAGCGCGGCCGACAGTACCAGCGCCGACGTGCTCTGGAGTTCCGCGATGGACCTTCAGGTCAAGCTCGTGAACGACGGCATGACGGCGAGCTACGAATCGCCCGAATCCACTCACATTCCACAATGGGCGCAGTATCAGAAGCAGGCCTACGGCACAACGTACGAGCCGCTCGCCATCGTCTACAACAAGCGTTTGTTGCCGGCGAACGAGGTACCGCAGACGCGCATGGAACTGATCAAGCTGCTGCACGCGAACCCGGCCAAGTTCAAGGGCAAGGTCACCACCTACGATATCGAAAAGTCGGGCGTGGGCTTCAACTACCTGACGCAGGACGCCCGCGTGAACCCGGAGGTGACATGGGAACTCGTGGCCGCTTTCGGCGCGCTCAACCCGAAGCTGCAATCGAGCACCGGCGCGATGATGGAGCGCATCTCGTCGGGCGAGAACCTGATCGGCTACAACATCCTCGGCTCCTACGCGTTTGCCAAGGCGAAGAAGGACCCGTCCATCGGCTACGTTTATCCGCGCGACTACACGCAGGTGGTGAGCCGTCTCGTCATGATTTCGAAGAAGGCCAGGCATTCGAACGCGGCCAGGCTCTGGGTCGACTATCTGCTCTCGAAGCGTGGCCAGACCCTGCTCGCCAATCAGGCCAACCTGTTCTCGATTCGAGCGGACGTCGACGGCGAGACGTCGATGGCGAACCTCACGCAACAACTCGGCTCGGCGCTCAAGCCGATCCCGATCGGTGCGGGCCTGCTGGTCTACCTCGATCAGTCCAAGCGTCTTGAATTCCTCAAGCGCTGGCAGCAGTCCATCAAGCGCTGAGCGGCATGCGTGTCGCACGCGCTTCATGGCTGACGTGACACGACGGGTCGCCCCCGCCCCGCGATCATCGCGTCACCGGCAACACCCTTAAGTCCGGCGGCCGCATCGGCGGCCTGCCTCTCCCCAAGCCTTTCTCGATATGCGCCCCGCGGGGTGCAGGGAGACCCTCATGCTGTCATCTTCTACCGCTGACCGCTCTGCGGTGCCCGCCGGTCGTCCCCCTGCCGGGGCGACACCTCACGGCACTACACCCTGGCGTGCACTCGCGGCCACGTCGCGCTGGCTGGTCATCGCCGTGCTCACCGTTGCCGTGATGCTGCCGCTGTCGTTCATCGTCGTGCAGAGCCTGCTCTCGGCCCCGTTCTTCGATGCCAACCGCACGTTCGGTATCGACGGCTATCGCTTCGTCTTTGCCGACCCCGACTTCTGGTCGGCGGTGAAGAACTCGTTCATCATCGCGTTCGGGATGCTGTTCATTTCGATCCCGCTCGGCGGCATTCTCGCCTTCCTCATGGTGCGCACCGATTTGCCGGGGCGTCGCTGGCTCGAACCGCTGCTGCTCACGCCGGTGTTCGTCTCGCCGATGGTGCTCGCCTTCGGCTACGTCGTGGCCGCCGGCCCCGTCGGCTTCTACGCCGTGTGGTTCCGCGAACTCACCGGTCTCGACGCGCCCTGGTCGATCTACTCGATCTTCGCGATCACCGTGATCGTCGGCCTCACGCATGTGCCGCACGTCTACCTCTATTCGTCGGCCGCACTCCGCAATCTCGGCTCCGACGTGGAAGAGGCGGCCCGCGTGGCAGGTGCACGCCCGTTCCGGGGGGCGCTCGACGTCAGCCTGCCGATGACCCTGCCCGCCCTGCTCTTCGCTGGCGTGCTCGTGTTCTTCCTCGGCTTCGAGGTCTTCGGTCTGCCGCTCGTCCTGGGCGATCCTGAAGGTCACCTCGTGCTGGCGACATACCTGTACAAGCTCACCAACAAGCTCGGTGTGCCGTCATATCACCTGATGGCGGCGGTGGCGATGTGCATCGTCGCGATCACCTTTCCGCTCGTGCTGCTGCAACGTCGCCTGCTCAAGCGCGCGAACAAGTACGTGACCGTCAAGGGCAAGGCGGGGCGTCAGACCGCGCTGCCGCTGGGCGTGTGGCGTTGGGTCGCGCTGGCGATCGTCGGTGCCTGGCTGCTGGTGACGGTCTTCGTGCCGATCTCGGGCATCGTGCTGCGCTCGTTCGTCACGCATTGGGGTGAAGGCGTGGTCCTGAGCGACGTGCTCACGCTCGCAAACTTCACCGAGCTCTTCGAGCAAGACAATCTCGTGCGCGCCATTCTCAACACGCTGGGCATCGGCGTGATCGGCGGCGCCATCGCGGTGGGCTTCTACTCGCTCGTGGCATTCGCCGGCCACCGGCGCAACGACTGGGCCACGAAGCTGCTCGACTATCTCGTGCTGCTGCCTCGCGCCGTGCCTGGCCTGCTCGCCGGTCTGGCCTTCCTGTGGATCTTTCTGTTCGTGCCCGGACTGCGCGAACTCAAGAATTCGATGTGGAGCATCTGGGTAGCCTATACGGTCGTGTGGCTCGCGTACGGCATGCGCCTCATCCAGAGCGCGCTGCTCCAGGTCGGCCCGGAGCTGGAAGAGGCCGGACGAAGTGTCGGCGCCACGCGCAGCCGCGTGAGCCTCGACGTCACCCTGCCGCTCGTGCGCTTCGGTCTGCTCGCCGCGTGGCTGCTCATCTTCATGATCTTCGAGCGCGAGTATTCGACCGCCGTCTATTTGCTCTCGCCTGGCACGGAAGTCATCGGCTCGCTGCTCGTGTCGCTGTGGGCGACCGGCGCGGTCGATCAGGTCGCCGCGCTCTCTGTCATCAACATTGCGATGGTCGGCGCCGGACTGGGCGTGGCGTTGCGCTTCGGAGTCAAATTGCATGGATAAGCTCATCGTTGACAACCTCTTTCTGAGCTACGGCGCCAACCCGATCCTCAAGGGCGTGTCGTTCGAACTCAAAGCGGGTGAAGTCGTGTGTCTGCTCGGCGCGTCGGGTAGCGGCAAGACCACGTTGCTGCGCGCGGTGGCGGGGCTCGAACAGCCGTCGCAAGGCCGCATCGCGCTCGACGATCAGGTCTTCTTCGACGGCGCACAGGGCATCGACTGCCCTGTCGAGCAACGCTCGCTCGGCCTGGTGTTCCAGTCGTACGCGCTGTGGCCGCATCGCACCGTCGCGGACAACGTTGGCTATGGTCTGAAGCTGCGTAAGGTCGGTGCGGCGGAGCGGCGCGAGCGCGTGCAGAACGCACTCGACCAGCTTGGCCTCGGTCATCTGGCGGCGCGCTTTCCGTTCCAGCTCTCGGGCGGACAGCAGCAGCGCGTGGCCATTGCGCGTGCGCTGGTCTACAACCCGCCCGTCATTCTGCTCGACGAACCGCTCTCGAACCTCGACGCCAAGTTGCGCGAAGAAGCGCGCGCGTGGCTGCGCGAGCTGATCGTCTCGCTCGGCTTGTCGGCGCTGTGCGTTACGCACGATCAGACAGAGGCCATGGCGATGTCGGATCGGATCCTGCTGCTGCGCAACGGACGCATCGAGCAGGAAGGCTCGCCTGCCGAACTCTACGGCGCGCCGCGCTCGCTGTACACGGCCGAATTCATGGGCAGCAACAACCGGATCGATGCGACGGTGAGCGCCGTCGACGGCGATCTCGTCACGCTCGCGGGCGATGGCTTCGCCCTGCAAGCCCGGGCGCGCGACACGCTCGCACCGGGACAGGACGCGCAGGCTGTCATTCGCCTGGAGCGCGTGCAGGTGGCCGACGGCCCGGGCCAAAACCGCATGAGCGCACAGCTCGTCACGTCGATGTATCTCGGCGACCGCTGGGAGTACCTGTTCCATTGCGGATCGCTGCGCTTCCGGGCGTTCGGCCAGATGGCACGCGAGCCAGGCCATCACTGGGTGGAATTTCCGGCGAACGATTGTTGGGCCTTCGCGCAGGCGCAAGCCTGACACGGGCGCGCCGCCGCGTCAGCGCGCCCCCTGCTTTTCACGCGACGCGCGGGCGCTCTCCCGCGCAACACCACGAGAAACAGAAGAGAGGAGACACCCATGAAAATAAGCAGTATCGGTCTGGCCGCATTGAGCGCTGTCGGCATGCTCAATGCCGGCCTGACGCACGCGGCATCGAACGTGACGATCTACGGGATCATGGACGCCGGGGTGGAATATGTGAATCACGCCAGCGACGCCGGTGGCGCGGCACGCGCCGTTTCCGGCGGCAAGAATACGTCGCGCTTCGGTTTCAAGGGCAGCGAAGACCTTGGCGGCGACCTCAAGGCCATCTTCCAGCTCGAGAGCGGCATCAGCATCGTCAACGGCCAGTTCGACGACGGCCCCGGCGCGATCTTCGATCGTCGTGCGGTGGTTGGGCTCAAGCACAAACAATGGGGCCAGGTCACGCTCGGTCGTACATTCACGACGACGTACGACTACATGCTTCAGTTCGATCCGATGGGCTACGCGCCGAACTACTCGTGGGCGACCAGCGCCACGGCCACCGGCGCACGCAAGGATGGACTGTTCTCACGCTCGGCCAACGCCGTGCGTTACGACGGTGAGTTCAACGGGTTCAAGCTCGGCGCGTTGTATGGCTTCGGCAATGTGGCAGGCAGTACGAAGACCTCATCGAAGTACGACTTCGCTGTCGGCTACGAGAACGGCCCGCTTGCGCTCGTCGCCACGTACGACCGGCAGAACGGCGCGGGCAGCAGCGTCGCGCCGGCCGACACGACCGACTACATCCAGGGAATTCATGCCGGGGCGAGCTATCGCTTTGGCCATGCGAAAGTGATGGCGGGCTACCGGAACTACAAGAAGACGTTTGTGACGGCGGGCACTGCGTCGCTGCGCAGCGACATGTACTGGCTGGGCGGGTCCTATGACTTCACGCCGGCATTCACGTTGTACGGCGCGATCTATCATCAGAACATCAAGGACGCGAGCGACGCAGATCCGACGCTGATCTCGCTGCGCGCGCAGTACGCGATGTCCAAGCGCACGGCGCTGTACCTGTCTGGCGGTTACGCGTTCGCCAAACATGGTCAGAACGTGAGCCTGTCGCGTGACCTGACCGGTGCGGCCGACACGCAGGTCGGCGTCACGGCCGGCATCCAGCATCGCTTCTGACGCTTTTCCTCGACGACGGCCCGGCGCCAGTGGTGGGTAAGCCGCTTGCCGGGTCGTCGTGCTTTTTTTGAGGCGATCCCTCTCTGGCGTCAGGAGAGGGATTCGATATGCGTCGAGTGTGCGTAGACCTGGCCGAACCGGTTCGCCAGGAAATTTGCCAGGGCAATCTGTTCCTGACGCACGAAACCGCGCTGAGGCAACTGCCCGCCGAAGAACATATCGACCGCCGCGCAGATGGCCGACGCCGTCGTGATCTGGATCGCGCTGGCGCTGTGGCCGTTGTTGCGCTCGGCGAAGATTTTCCGCGCGAAGACTTCCTGCGTCAGCACGCCGCGGCGAAGGCCGCTCACGACCACGAAGATCAGCACCACGTCCTGCAGGGTGCTGGGCACCGCACGCTTGAGGATCGTCTTGATCGTTTCCTGATCGTCCTTGAGGCGCAGTTCGTTGAGCAGTACCTTCATCAACGCGCCGTGGCCCGGATAGCGCACGGACTTGTAATCGAGATCGCGCACGCGTCCGCTGAGCGTCTCGCATAGCGTGCCCAATCCGCCCGACGTGTTGAACGCTTCGTACTCCACGCCATCCAGCGAAAAGTGCTCCAGATCCTCCAGCGGCTGAACGCTCAGTCTGACCCCGTCGCGAATCGCTTCGCACGGCTGGCAGTACTCGTTGATGAGCCCGTCGACGCTCCACGTCAGGTTGTACTTGAGCGAGTTGGTAGGAAATGCCGGTAACGCCCCGACACGCATCTTCACGGAGTCGACCTGTTCGAAGGTGGCCGCGAGATGATGGGCCGCGATGGCGATGAATCCGGGGGCCAGGCCGCATTGCGGCATCAGCACGGTCGACGCGCCCTCGGCCAATTGCTGGATCGCGTGCGTCGCGGCCACGTCCTCGGTCAGATCGAAGTAGTGGCACCCTGCTGCGACGGCGGCCGTAGCGGCGCTCGTGGCCATGGTGTAGGGCAGCGCATTGACGACGGCATCATGGCCCGAGATGGCCCGTTGCAGCGAGCCGGTATCGCATCCCGTCAGTTCGACGAACGTGTGGGCATGGTTGCGCACCACGGCAGCCGCCTGCGCGTTGCGGTCGAAAACCGTGACCCGGTAGTCGCCGCTATCGTGCAACAAGCGCGCAATGGTCTGGCCGATGTGTCCCGCGCCAAGCAAGGCGATCTTCTTCATGGTCTTCCCCTCGAATGGAAACGTCGAACGGCAGGGCTGGCCAGCATCGCGCCGAATCGACGGCTTCGACGTTTGTGCAAGCACCGCCACATCCATTCTAGGGAGAGTGCCGGATGAAATGTAGCGTCATTTCGTCGAAATTCATGATTTAACTGCCGAAATGACGAACATCATGACGAACTACGATGCTGTGGGCCGCGGCCATAAGAAACGTCGACCGGCTCGGCATTCGCGCAATGTGCTGCTCGGAGGAATGGGGAAGAAGGGGATTCGGGCGGGCACGGTGTCCGCCGATCGCCGATACACGGTGTGTCAGTGAGTCGCTGTCGCCAAGCCGAGATACCCCTGGTAGCCCACATACAAGCCGACCATTACGATCAGGGCGCTGGAGAAATAGGGCGCCTTGCGTGCGAACTCGCCGAAGCCGCTCCACCGTCTGGACACGTGTTTGACGCTAAGCGCGGCGAGCGTGCCGGAGGCCACCATGGTGAGCGCCAGTCCAATGCTGAAGCACAGCACCAGTCCCGCCCCCAGGGCGAACTTTTTGAGTTGAAGGCAAAGCAGCAGCACCGTAATCGACGCCGGGCATGGCACCAGTCCGCCCGTCAGACCGAACATCACGATCTGCCCGGTCGTGACGTCCCGATTCGCGAAGCGGCGTTTGATATCGTCGGCGTGCGCCCGCTCGTGGGCGTCCTGGTAGTCATCCGAAGCCACGTCCAGGCCGCCATGCGAATGATCGTGCTCCGTGAACTCGACATCGTAGCCATGACGATGGAAGCCATGCTCCAGCAGCAGGCGCGCCGTGAACGCGTGAGGCTCCGGAATCTCTTCGACAGATTCGAGATACCCGTCACGCGGCACAAACGTGAACGTCTGCTTGGCACCTCCCGGACGCTCGGTCTCGAGTCGTACGTTCTCCGCCGCCCAATCCTGGCCGTGATGTCCTTGGCGGGATAAACGAAAGCGCGGAGGCACGCCCTCCTCGAAGATCGCCAGACGGACCAGACCGTGCCCCGTATCGATGACGCGCGTCTCATCATGTTCGTGGTCGTGGCTGTGGTCATGACCGTGGTGGTGGTCGTGGTGATGTTGGTCGCGCCAGGTGCGCCAGACCATCCAGCAGGCGACGGCGACGATCAGCACCGCCGAGGCGATCTGAAAGTACGGCTCGGTCGCTTGCGCGTCCCAATTCCGGCCGAGATACAAGCCGCCTAACGCCACGCCCCAAACGACCGCCGTGTGCGACACCGTCGCGGACAGGCCGAGCAACACCGCTTGTCCAATCGTGCCGCGAATCGCCACGATGAACGCGGCCATCATCGTCTTGGAATGTCCAGGCTCCAGTCCGTGGAGCGCCCCGAGCAAGATTGCGCTGGGGATGAAAAGCCACGCGTTACCCTGCTGAAGTAGGTTGGCGAAGTCGGCCATGTCGGAGAAGGTGCATAGTGTGGGTGCGCCAATATACTCCACCCCAGTATATTGGCGCCACTTATTTCTACACGTTTCTCGCGTCGCTCCCCCCCCTCAAGCCTTCGCAAGGGGCGGGGATTGCTCAGGCACACGGGGACGACGGGAGCGCTCTCGGCGACGTCGATGGGGACTGCGCGTCCGGCAAGCGATCACCGAACCGTCGCTGCAATTCCTCAAACGACACCAACTCACCGGCGATGGCGCTCGCGGCGACCGTCGGCGGACTGGCCAGCCAAACCTTGCCGGGTCCGGAGCGCCCTGGGAAGTTCCGATTGATGGCACTGATCGTCACCTGCTCGGCGTGCGTCGACGCCCCCGGGCCACAGTTCGCACACGCGCCGCATGCGGGCTGCAACAATTCCGCCCCCACCTGCTCGAACGCTTTCAGGTAGCCACGATGCTCGCAGTAGTCCCGAACGGCAACGGTCCCGAACTGCAGATACAACTTCACATGCGAGGGCACCTTCAGTCCGCGCTCCGCCGCCCATGACAGGACCGCATGGTAATAGTCGAAGTCTTCACGCTTGCCGGCGGTGCAGGATCCCCCATAGGCAATATCGAAGCGAATCGGCCCTTCGGTGACATCGGTGATCGGCACGCCGTTTCCGGGATCGCCCGGCCGCGCCACCATCGGGACGACCGCGCGGCAATCGATGCGAATGACGTCCGCATAGACCGCGCCCTCATCACTGTGCATCCAGTCTTCGATGACGAACGTCACGCCTCGGCGTTCGCGCAGGAATCGAACCGTTTCCTCGTCTGGCGCAACGATGCCTGTGAATCCGCCCAGTTCGGCGGTCATGTTCGTCAACGTAGCACGCTCGTCCGTCGACAACTGCTTGATCGCCTCTCCCGTGAACTCGAAGATCCTGCCCACGCCCGCGCCTGCCTTGATGCGGGGCGCCGCGAGCAGTTCGAGCACGATGTCCTTTGCCGTCACGCCCGCGGGAATCCGACCCACGAGATCGATGTGCAGCGACTCGGGCACCGTCAAGCGCACCGCACCGGTGACCATGCTGTTGGCCATGTCAGTCGTTCCCACGCCGAACGCCACGCACCCCACCGCACCGCTATGCGGTGTGTGGGAGTCCGTGCCGACCACGACCTGACCCGGCAATGCGTAGCGCTCGGCCATAACGGCATGCGAGATACCTTCGGACCCTTTCCCATGGCCCACGTCGGCGTCGCCGAGGTAGCCATGATGGCGAATGCCGTACTCGCGGACGAAGTCGCGATGCGCGCTGGACAAGTGGTACACGCCGGTCATCAACCCGTTCTGGCTGTGCACCGGGCTACGATTCGAATACGAGAGGTGATCTTCGAAGGCGATGATCGACTGCGGCTCGTGGAGCACGGTCGGTCGTCCGAATGCCGCATGCAGCATGTGCGTGCACATGCCCGTGTAGTACTCATGGATAAAGCGCCAGTCCGCCTTCACGAAGCCGCCGGCGCCCGGTGGCAGACCGCCATCGACATCGTCGGTCACGACGCGATGACGTAACAGGATCTTCTCCGCGAGGGTCTGCGGCCGGGGCGACGTATTCGCCATGGCGTAAGGACGAACGTCGCGCATGCGCGACTGACCGTACTTGAGCAGGCCACCGTGCCTCAGAATCGCGGCAGCGAGTGTGTCACGCGGCGCCACCAGCTCCTCGATGTCGATCGCCTCACCCCGCTGGATTCGGTCGATGAGTCCGAAGTCCGTCGACGTGAACAAGCCGACGTTGTCGGCGTTCTGTCGATAGATGCGCTCGAAGCTCTCCGCGATGACCAGGACGATGCCCGCACGACGTTCCGCGACCGGACTGTGCTCGCGCGATGAGCCTTTCCCGTAGCGTTTGCCAGCGACTGTCACGCTGAACCCGCCGTGCTTCACGCTGTCCGTGCCGATCGGTGTCCGCTCGCCGGCCTTCAGGCCAACGTAGGGATAGCGTCCCAGACGGTCGTCGTAATACGTCAGCACCGGAATCGGCGTGATCTCGTCGGTCGACACATCGTTGCGCAGCGACCCCGCCTGTGCAAGATTCAATGCACGCCCTTGAAGCTGGGCATCGATCGCGTCGGGGTCTTCGCCGAGGAAGAGAATGCGGCCTGGAATGTGAAGTTCGGTCATGCAGCGCTCCTGGTCCCGGCAATGTACCGAACGCTCACGCGATCCTGAAGTGCCGATTCATGCAGGTCGCCATCCCGATTTGCGAAGGCCCCGGCTTGCGCGCGCGACGCGCCTCTGACACATAGCTGGCGCGCCTTTCCCCGCAGGTGGCAATGTTTGCCACAACGTTGGCAGGAATTGCCGCATTACGTCACTTTCGGTCTTGCGCACCGCATCCCATAATTTCCTCACGGCGCGAGCGACGCTTCGCTCCAGCGAGCCGGGTTGCCATTGCGGCGCCGGCGCACGACCGAACGTCAGTGAGGAAATCATGAGTCATGCCACCACCACTACGCAATATGTTCAGCCGCGTAGTTCGGTAAAGCACCTTCCCGTCAATTTGTTTGCGTCAGTCATGGGTATTTCCGGACTGTCGCTTGCGTGGCGTGGCGCCCATCAGCTCTTCGGCGCCGATGTGGAGATCGCGGAGGGGATTGGCCTCATCGCCATCCTCACGTTCCTGGTCCTGGCAATCGGTTACGCCGTCAAGTGGGCGCGGTATCCCGCGGTCGTCAAAGCGGAATTCAATCATCCCGTCGCGGGCAACTTCTTCGGCACCATCACGATTGCTGTGCTGCTGCTCTCGTCCGTCGTCGGCTTCTACAGCGCAGTGCTCGGCGAAGTCGTCTGGACCCTCGGATCCATTCTGACGATCGGTCTGGCCTTCGTTATCGCGGGTCGGCTGTTCCGCGGCCAGGAGGATCCGGCCCACGCGGCGCCGGCCTGGTTGATTCCCGGCGTTGCCACACTCGATATCGCCGTGGCCGGGGGCACGATGCCGATGGCGTGGGCGCACGAGCTCAACATGTTCGCGATTGCCATCGGCACGATGATGGCGCTCGTGTTCTTCACGATGATCTTCTCGCGCGTGGTGCATCATGAACCGCTGCCGGCCGGCATGGTGCCGTCGCTGATCATCATGATTGCACCGTTCGAGGTGGGCTTCCTGGCGTACGTGAACGTCACCCACCATGTGGACATGTTTGCCGGCCTGCTCTTTTACTTCGGCCTGTTCCTGTTCATCTCGCTCTCGTTCAAGGTCTTCCGCCGGTCGATTCCCTTCGCTGCCTCGTGGTGGGCCATCAGCTTCCCGATCGCCGCGCTGTCCAATGCGGCCATCAAGTACGCGGCCTACTCGGATACCTGGGTGCTCAAGGGGCTGGCCGGCCTTATTCTGGCCTTCCTGAGCGCTGCCATTCTCGTGCTCTTCCTGCGCACGTTGCACCGCTTGTTCACGCATCGACTTCTGGTCGGCTGAAATTGCCGGCTCTGCTATGGCGCCCTCTGCCCGGAGGGCGTTTTCATTATTATCGCCCCTACGCTACATCGGTAATTCGCTATGTCTTGGATCGTGCTCAGTGTCGCTGGACTTCTGGAAATTGCTTTCGCCTTCGGGATGAAATGGTCGGCGGGGTTCAGCCGGCTCTGGCCAAGCGTTTATGCCGCCATCACAGGACTTGGCAGCATCTGGTTGTTGAACACGTCGCTCAGATCGCTTCCGGTCGGCACGGCCTATGCAGTTTGGACAGGGATTGGCGCAGCCGGCACGGCCGTCATCGGCATGATCTTCCTCGGCGAATCGGCGTCGGTGGCGCGCGTGGTATGCATCGCACTCATTCTGTCCGGCGTCGTCGGCTTGCGCATTACGGCCGGCGCGATTGCTTAGCGTCGCGCCAAGCGATATCGGTAGGCCGTGCCGACTGGCACGGCACCAAGAGGCGGGGCGGCGCGTCAGTCGTGTGCCGCTAAGCGGCCATGCGAAAGCGTCGCCGATAGTCCACCGGGGAGACACTGAGCTTGCGCAGGAAAGCGCGCCGCAGTCCATTAGGATCGGCAAAACCCGTCAGACTCGCTACTTTCTTCAAGGGGTGTTGGGTTTCCTCGAGCAGTCTGCGTGCCGCATCGATGCGGGCGTCCTCGACGAACGATGCGGGGGTCGTGCCACATTCCTGTTTGAAGATGCGCGCGAAATTTCGCGCACTCATTCCGGCACGCTCCGCAAGCGCTTCGACCGATAGCGACTGCGACAGATTCTGAAGCACCCATTCCTGCACATCCCGGATGGCGCTCTTCTCCGACGCCTGTGCGGTCAGATACGCGCTGAACTGCGACTGCCCACCGGGGCGCTTGAGAAACATGACGAACTGACGCGCGACTTTCATGGCGACCGCTCGCCCCAGGTCTTCTTCCACGAGCGCCAATGCGAGGTCCAGGCCCGCCGTTACGCCCGCCGACGTATAGATGCCGTTGTCCCTGACGAAGATTTGGTCCGGCTGAACATCCACCTTCGGATAAAGGCGGCTCAGGCGTGCCGTGTAGTTCCAGTGTGTGGTTGCCTTACGACCGTCGAGCAAGCCTGCGCGCGCAAGCAAGAGAGCACCCGAACATACCGATCCGATACGACGCGCCGTCTTTGCGTAACGCAATATCCATTGACGGATCGCTGCATCGTCCTCCAGCAGTTGCATCGATGGACTGCCGGCAATCAACAACGTATCGATATCCACGCTGCTCGTGTCCAGCGTCGTATCGGGGGTGATCGTCATTCCGTTCGACGCCAGCAAAACGCCCGACGTCGTGGAGACAATTTCAAACTGATAGGTCGAAGGCGCGCCGGCCTGCCGCGCCGCTTCGTGAAAGACTTCCACCGGCCCGACAAGGTCGAGCATCTGCACGTTTGGAAAGGTGAGCACTGCAACTTTCATGGCCGCGACCTGTAGTCCCGATGACATTACAGTGTAGTTGCCGTGAACCGCGCTTGCCAGTCGATGGCCGAGAATTTACGTATTCTGGCCGAGATGAATCCATCGCGCCGCGCTATGGGCGGATTGATGCCAGGACTACCTGGCCCGGAACGACGCTCCCTCCGCATGGAGGAAGCGTGTCAGGACCGGGCGACTGTACGCCAGCCCCCAGCCTCACTCCACCGTCACCGACTTGGCCAGATTCCGCGGCTTGTCGACATCGGTGCCGCGCGCGCAGGCGGTGTGATACGCGAGCAATTGCAGCGGCACGACGTGCAGAATCGGCGACAGCTGGCCGTAGTGCTCCGGCATGCGAATCACGTGGATGCCGTCGGCGTTCGCGATCTGCGTGTCCGCGTCGGCAAAAACATACAACTGGCCGCCACGCGCACGCACTTCCTGCATGTTCGACTTCAGCTTCTCGACCAGCGCATCGCGCGGCGCGACCGTTACCACCGGCATCTCTTCCGTCACCAGCGCCAGCGGACCATGTTTGAGTTCGCCCGCCGGATACGCCTCGGCGTGAATGTACGAGATTTCCTTGAGCTTGAGCGCGCCTTCCAACGCGATCGGGTAATGCAGCCCGCGCCCGAGGAACAGCGCATTCTCGCGACGCGCAAAGTCCTCCGCCCACGCGATGATCTGCGGCTCCAACGCCAGCACGCTATGTAGCGCCGCCGGCAAGTGTCGCAACTGCGTCAGATAGTCCGCTTCCTGAGCCGCCGTCAACCGCCCGCGCAGCTTCGCGATCGTCAGCGTCAGCAGGAACAGTGCCGTCAACTGCGTGGTGAACGCCTTCGTCGACGCCACGCCGATCTCGGTCCCCGCGCGCGTCAGGTAGTGCAGCGCCGTCTGACGCACCATCGCACTCGTGCCCACATTGCAGATCGCCAGCGTGTTCGTCATGCCCAGCGACTGCGCATGTTGCAGCGCCGCCATCGTGTCGGCCGTCTCGCCCGACTGCGAAATCGTCACCACCAGCGTCTTCGGATTCGGCACGCTGTCGCGATAGCGATACTCGCTCGCCACTTCCACTTGCGTCGGAATCTGCGCCAGCGATTCGAGCCAGTACTTGGCCGTCAGGCCCGAGTAATAGCTCGTGCCACACGCCAGAATCAGGATCGAGTCGACACTGCTCAGCACCGCTTCGGCCTTCTCGCCGAAGAGCGTCGGCG
>NZ_KB290565.1:48761-55197 GCF_000282835.1 Pandoraea sp. B-6
TCCACGCCCTCCATCGTGTCGCCGATCGCACGCGGCTGCTCGAAGATTTCCTTCTGCATGTAGTGACGATACGGCCCCAGCTCCACCGCGCCCGTGTACGCCTGCACCGTGCGCACTTCGCGCTCGACGGCCGCATCGTTACGGTCCACGATCGTCACGCCCTCGAGCGTGAGTTCGACGACATCGCCCTCTTCCAGGTAGATGAACTGATCGGTCGTGCCGGCCAGCGCCAGCGCATCCGAGGCGAGGAAGTTCTCGCCCTCACCCACGCCCACGACCAGCGGCGACCCAGCGCGCGCGCCCACCACGCGGTGCGGCTCCTGCTTGCGGAACACCGCGATGGCGTAAGCGCCGTGCAGACGGCGCGTCGCCAGACGCACCGCGTGATACAGATCGCCCGCGGCGCCGTTCGACAGCAGGTGATGCACCAGGTGCGCAATGACCTCGGTGTCGGTCTGCGACACGAATTCGTAGCCAAGGCCGCGCAGCTCGTCACGCAGGCTCTCATGGTTTTCGATGATGCCGTTGTGCACCAGCGCCACGTCGTCGCGCGAGAAGATCGGATGCGCATTGTCCGTGATCGGCGCGCCATGCGTCGCCCAGCGGGTGTGGGCAATGCCCGTCTCGCCGCCCAGGTGCGTCTGCGCCAGTTGCTCATCGAGATCCGCCACGCGCGATACGCTGCGCGCACGCTGCGGCACGCCATCCTTCAATACCGCCACGCCGCACGAGTCGTAGCCGCGGTACTCCAGACGACGCAGCCCTTCGACCAACACCGGTACTACGTTACGTCGCGCCACCGCGCCGACAATGCCGCACATATTCGCTTCCCTTCGTGCCAGAGATCCTGGCGCATTCGATCGGATTCAATCCGTTTTGACTCGCCGGCGCCCGCTTTGGCTTGCGTGCGTGTCGCGCGCCGGTCCATAACCGCCGATTTTACTGCTTCTGCTTGCGCGGACGGATGTAACCCGTCTTCGCTTCCTGCGTCTTGCCGTTGAGCACCAGCGAATCTTCCGGCGTATCCTTCCACACCGTGGTGCCGGCAGCAATCGTCGTGCCGCGCCGCACCGTCACCGGCGCCACGAGCTGCGTGTCCGAGCCGATGAAGACGTCGTCCTCGATCACCGTGCGATGCTTGTTGGCGCCATCGTAATTGCAAGTGATGGTGCCCGCGCCGATGTTGACCCGCGCGCCCACCGTCGAGTCGCCGACATAGGCCAGATGGTTGGCCTTCGAGCCCTTCGCGAGCGACGCATTCTTCACTTCCACGAAGTTGCCGATGTGCACTTCGTCGGCCAGATCTGCGCCCGGTCGCAGACGTGCATACGGCCCCACGTGCGCGTCGGCGCCCACCACGGCGCCGTCCAGATGACTGAACGCCTCGATGTGCGTGCCCGCGCCGATGGTGCTGTTGCGAATCACGCAGTTCGGACCGATGGTCGCGCCATCGCCAATCGTCACTCTGCCTTCGAACACGCAATTCACATCGATCGAGACGTCGGTGCCGCACGCGATCTCGCCGCGCAGGTCGAAGCGCGCCGGATCGATCAGGGTCACGCCCGCCGCCAGCAGCGCGCCCGCCGCATTGCGCTGGTAGTCACGCTCCAGCTCGGCAAGCTGCGCCTTGTCGTTCACGCCGTTGGGCTCCCACGCGAAGGCCGGCTGCGTGGTGACGACCGGCACGCCGTCCGCGACCGCACACGCGATCACGTCAGTAAGGTAGTACTCGCCTTGCGCGTTCTGATTCTTCAAACCGGCCAGCCAGCCCTTGAGTGCGCGCGTCGGCGCCACGATGATGCCGGTGTTGATTTCGCGAATGGCCAGTTCAGCCTCGTTGGCATCTTTCTGTTCGACGATGCGCAGCACGTTGCCCGCCGCGTCGCGCACGATCCGGCCATACCCGGTCGGGTTGTCCAGATCGACGGTGAGCACGCCCAGCTTCTCGCTGCCCGCAGCGTCGAGCAGCCCCTGCAAGGTCTCGGGGCGCGTGAGCGGCACGTCGCCGTAAAGCACCAGCGTCGGCACCGACTCGTCGAGCAGCGACGCCGCTTGCTGCACGGCGTGTCCGGTGCCCAGCTGCTGCGCCTGCTCGGCGAAATGCACACCGTCGCCGGCCACCGCGTCGCGCACGGCCTCGCCACCGTGACCTATCACCACGATGAGCTTGCCCGGCGTGAGCTTGCGTGCGGTCGCAATCACGTGCGACAGAAGCGGCCGGCCGGCCAGCGGCTGCAACACCTTGGGCAGCTTCGAGCGCATGCGCTTACCCATGCCGGCGGCGAGAATCACAATATTCATGGCGTCGTGACGATTCGAGAGTGGAAATCCGTGTGTCGGGGTCGGGCGGCCGCGCCGGTTCGTCCGGCAGGCTGCGTCAGGTTTCAATGCAGCGAGTGGGGTCGCTCGCGATCAGTCGTCGAATTGCGTAATACGGATGATGCCCGCGTCGTTCTCGTCGCCGCACGGCGCTTCGTCGAACGCAATATCGCCGAGCGGATCGGGCTGCCCCGTCGCACGCAGATTCTTGAAGTCATGAAGGTTCGTATCCATCAAATGCGACGGCACCACATTCGACAGCGCACTGAAAATCGATTTGATGCGCCCGGGATGCTGCTTCTCCCACAGGCGAATCAGCGACTTCATCTCGGCGCGCTTCAGGTTCGGCTGGCTGCCACACAGCGTGCACGGAATGATCGGGAACTGCTTGTACTCGGCGTAACGTTCGAGATCCGATTCGCGCACGTAGGCGAGCGGGCGGATCACCACGTTCTTGCCGTCGTCCGACTGCAGCTTCGGCGGCATGCCCTTGAGCTTGCCACCGTAGAACAAATTCAGGAAGACGGTCTCGATGATGTCGTCGCGGTGGTGGCCCAGCGCAACCTTGGTCGCGCCGAGCTCGCCCGCCACGCGATAGAGAATGCCGCGACGCAGGCGCGAGCACAGCGAGCACGTGGTCTTGCCCTCCGGCACCACGCGCTTGACGATCGAGTACGTGTCCTGGTTCTCGATGTGGAAATCCACGCCGATGGAACGGAAGTAGTCGGGCAGCACATGCTCCGGGAAACCCGGCTGCTTCTGGTCGAGGTTGACGGCCACGATCGAGAAGTCGATCGGCGCACGCTCGCGAAGCTTGAGCAGGATGTCGAGCATGGCATAGCTGTCCTTGCCGCCGGACATGCACACCATTACACGATCGCCCTGCTCGATCATGTTGTAGTCGCCAATGGCCTGTCCCGTCAGACGGAACAGCCGCTTCTCGAGCTTGTTGTTCTCGAACGCGAGCTTCTGCGCTTTCTTCACGCTATCGGGGGCGACGGTTCCGGTCGCGACCAGCGGCGCGCTGGTCTCGGGCATGACGGCACTCATGTCAGGCATCCTTCATCTTGAACACTTCGATGCCGACCGAGTGGCAATCGGGATAGACGTCGGGTTTCTCGGTCGACACGCCCACGGCACGCACGCGCGGATGCGCGAGCAGCGCACTCGCGACGTCGTCACACAGCGTTTCCTGCAGGTGGATATGGCCCAGCCCCACGCGTTTGGCAATGGTCTCGCGCATGAAGTCGTAATCGACCACTTCGTCGAGCTTGTCCGCCAAGGGCGTGCTCTCGGCGAGCGGCACGAACAGTTGCACATTGATCAGCACGCGCTGCTCGCCACGCTTCTCGTAATCGTGCACGCCGATGTTGATGAACACTTCATAGTCGCGCAGGAACATGCGACGGCAGTCCATCAGGCGAGGGTGAGAAAGAGCGCTATGCATTTTGAAAACTCTTAATGACAATCAACGAGACCGGTCGGCATCGGCCGGTTCGGTCAGAAATTTCACGTCACGCGACGAACTCGCGAGATGTTGCCCACCATCGACATACAACACGGTGCCGGTCACCGCAGGCGCGTCGGCCAGATACGCCACCGCCTGCGCGATGTCCTCCGGCGTCGACGATGCGCCCAACGGCGTGGCCGCATGCGCCGCCGCAAAGCCCGTCGGGGTCTGGTCGACAGACAGCAGCGTCACGCCCGGTGCCACGCCGACCACGCGCAAGCGGGGCGCGAACGCCTGGGCAAGCAACGTCGTCGCCACCGCCAGCGCGGCCTTCGACAACGTGTACGACAGGTAATCAGGGTTCGGATTCGCCAGCTTCTGATCCAGCAGATTGACGACGACGCCTCGCCCCGACTCGCCCAATGCGGCATGCATCTCGCGCGCGAGCACGAGCGGTGCGCCCGCATTCACGCGCATGTGGCGCTCCAGCGCCTGGTAGCCGAAATCGCCCGCGCTATCGTACTCGAAGCGCGAGGCATTGTTGACAAGGCAGGTGGGCACGCCCAGCGCCTCGCTACACCGGCCGATGAGCCCTGCCGTGGCGGCTTCGTCCGCGAGCGATGCCTGCAACGCGACCGCCCGGCGCCCCAGCGCCTCGATGGCCGCGACGGTCTCGAGCGCCTCGTCGTGCGAACGCTCGTAGTGAACGGCGATGTCCCACCCCACACCGGCGAGGCGCAGCGCGATCGCGCGGCCGATCCGGCGCGCGCCGCCCGTCACGAGCGCAACACGCGGCACCGGCGGTACAGCCGGCGGGCAGGCGGCATCACCTGCGGCGGACGTAGGGCGTGGCGTCGATGCAACGGTCATGCGGCGAATTCCTGTCAGAGGGCGGTTGGGTCGATGCACTTCGGACGGCGATGGGCTTGAATCAATGCTCGGTGCCGTCGCGCGCGACGCCCTCGCGCAGCATCCATGCAACGGACATGCATCGCAAACACTGGCGAAAACCGCGAAAAAACGACTGAAAATTGACGAAAACCGGCAAAAATTACCCAGAAATCGTCCGCAGACGCGTCAATGCCAACCAAAGCAGCCAGCCGACACTGTCTCCGCTACAATGCCCGCATGAATCAGGCCGCACCGAAACCCCATAGTTTACCCGTTCCCGAGCCAGACGCGCTCGAACACTCGCGCCGCCTCACGGCCTATCTTGCCGACGCCATCGACGCGGCCGGCGGCTGGCTGCCGTTCGATCGCTTCATGGAACTGGCGCTATATGCGCCCGGCCTCGGTTATTACGCTGCCGGTGCCGCGAAATTCGGGCGCCTGGCCGCCGACGGAAGTGACTTCGTCACCGCGCCGGAGCTCACGCCGTTCTTCGCGCGCACGCTGGCCCGCCAGATCGGTGAGATCTTCGAACAAACGGGCGACGCGCAAGTGCTGGAATTCGGCGCGGGGTCCGGACGTCTTGCGGCCGACCTGCTGCTCGCGCTCGACGCCGAAGGCACGCCCTGCGAGCGCTACTCGATCATGGAACTCTCCGGCGAGCTGCGAGCGCGCCAGCGCGAGACCATCGCCAACGCCGCGCCACATCTGCTCGATCGCGTCACGTGGCTTGATAGGTTGCCCGACGCCTTCCACGGCGTGATGCTCGGCAACGAAGTGCTCGACGCCATGCCGGTGCGCCTATGGACACGCCGCCCGGACGACGCCGGGCAGCCGGTCTGGTTCGAACGCGGCGTAGTGCGTACGCAAGACGGTTTCGCCTGGGAAGCCCGTCGCCATACCGGCCCATTGCCGCAGGCCCTCGACGCGCTGGCCGATCTGCCGCCGACGCAGGAATATCGGACGGAGACCCACGAAGCCGCCTCGGCTTTCGTGCGCAGCGTGGCCCCCCTGCTCGCGCGCGGCGTCTTGCTGCTCGTCGACTACGGCTTCCCCGCGCGCGAGTACTATCATCCGCAGCGCGCAGACGGCACCCTGATGTGCCACTACCGCCACCACGCGCACGACGATCCGTTCTATTACCCCGGCTTGCAGGACATCACGGCTCACGTGGAGTTTTCAGGGATTGCCGATGCCGGCGTCGAAGCCGGTCTCGATCTGCTGGGCTTCACCTCGCAAGCCCGATTCCTGATGAACGCCGGCATCATCGAGCTGATGAGCGCGCTCGATCCGTCCGATCCGAAGGTGTTCCTGCCGGCGGCCGCCGCCGCGCAGAAGCTGCTCTCGGAAGCCGAGATGGGCGAACTCTTCAAGGTCATCGCGTTCGGTCGCGGCATGGACGAGTGGGCGGGCCTGCTCGGCTTCGCCACCGGCGACCGCAGCCACGCCCTCTGACCCCCCTTCACCGCGAGGCCACCCCGATATGTTTCGCTGGATGTTCACGATCTTCATCGCGATCTGCATCCTCTCGGCGGCCTCGCCGTGGCTTACCAAGCTCGGCATCGGTCGATTGCCCGGGGATCTGCGCCTTCGCTGGCGCGGCCGCGAGATGGTGTTCCCGTTCGCCTCGACCGTCGTGCTCTCGCTCGTCTTCAATCTGCTGATTCGCCTGCTGTAGCCAGCGGCGGCGACGCAACACCTGTTGCAACGTCCGTCAGCCCCACACGCGCCTCGCGGTTCCCCCCGGCGCCGCCAGCCCCCGCTCCGCGCGCCCCCCCC
>NZ_KB290566.1:0-2222 GCF_000282835.1 Pandoraea sp. B-6
TACCAATTCCGCCATCTGGGCCTCGTCGACTTGCTGACTGCTTGCTCGCCGCGAAGAAGTGAGATTATGCGTACGCCGTGCGGCACTGTCAACACTTGGGTGGAATAATTTTTCTTTTTTCTCACCCGCCTGCAAGCCCACGCTCAAATTCCGCATAGGTGGCAGTTTTCGCGAGGTTTGCCGTATGATTGTCCCTGACTGTGCGACCCCGCGTTTTCGCGCGACGCACAACACCACGGACCGTCGGGCGCCAGATGTGCCCCTCGGCCGGACTCAACCGGCACAGCAACGCTACCGACCTTTGAGCAAATATCCCTATCCGATTCCGAGCCGCGAAGAAATCCTCGGTGTCCTGCGCACCGCCGATGCCGCGCTGTCCGCCAACGATATCGCCGAAGCCCTGGCGATCAAAAAGCAGGAGCGCGAAGGCTTCTTCAAGCGCCTCGCCGCCATGGAGCGCGATGACCAGATTCGCCTCGACCGCCACGGCTATTATCAACTGACCCACCCCTCGAACTTCATCGCCGGCCGTGTCATCGGTCACCGCGACGGCTACGGTTTCGCCGTGCGCGACGAGGGCGGCGACGACCTCTTCCTTCCCAGCGAAGAGATGAAGAAGGTCATGCACAACGACCGCGTCCTTCTGCGCGTTGCCGGCTACGATCGCCGAGGCCGTCCGGAAGGGCATATCGTTGAAGTGGTGAGCCGTGCCAACACGCACGTCATCGGTCGCCTGCTCAACGAAAACGGCGTGATGGTCGTCGCCCCGGAAGACAAGCGCATCGGCCATGACATCCTGATCCCGCCGCGCGCCCAGGGCAAGGCCAAGGTCGGTCAGGTCGTGTCCGTCGAACTCACCGATTACCCCAGCCGCTATAGCCAGCCCATCGGCCGCGTCTCGGAAGTCCTTGGCGACATCGACGACCCCGGCATGGAAATCGAAATCGCCGTGCGCAAGTACGGCGTGCCCCACCAGTTCTCCGCCGAAGCGCTCGCCGCTGCCGGGGCGCTGCCCGATGAAGTGCGTGCGCCTGATCTGCGTCACCGCATCGATCTGCGCGACGTGCCGCTCGTCACCATCGACGGAGAAGATGCGCGCGACTTCGACGATGCCGTGTACTGCGAGCCGGCCAAGGTCGGCCGCAGCGATGGCTTCCGCCTGATCGTCGCCATCGCCGACGTCTCGCATTATGTGACTTCCGGCGGCCCCCTCGACGCGGACGCCCTGACGCGCAGCACATCGGTCTACTTCCCGCGACGCGTCATTCCGATGCTGCCGGAAAAGCTCTCGAACGGCTTGTGCTCGCTCAATCCCGACGTGGATCGCTGTGTCCTCGTGTGCGACGCCCTCGTCGCCCCGAACGGCGAAGTCAAGGCCTATCAGTTCTATCCGGCCGTGATCCACTCGGCCGCGCGCCTGACCTACACCGAAGTGGCCGCCGTTCTCGGCAACACCAAAGGCCCCGAAGCCCAACGCCGCGCCGCGCTGCTGCCGCATCTGCAGAACCTGTACGAGCTGTACAAAGTGCTCGCGAAAGCGCGCAAGACGCGTGGGGCCATTGAATTCGATTCGACCGAGACGTATATCGTCTGCAACGCGCAAGGCAAGATCGAACAGATCCTGCCGCGCACGCGCAACGATGCTCACCGTCTCATCGAGGAATGCATGCTCACGGCCAACGTGTGCGCCGCCGACCTCCTCAAGCGTCACAAGCAGGCGGGCCTGTACCGGATTCACGCCGGTCCGTCGGGCGAACGACTCCAGGTGCTGCGCACGTTCCTCAAGACGCTCGGGCTGTCGCTCGGCGGTGGCGACGAGCCTGCAACGTCCGATTACGCGGACCTGATGACGCAGATCGAGTCGCGCCCCGACGCACCCATGCTCCAGACGATGCTCCTGCGCTCGATGCAGCAAGCCGTCTACAGTCCGGACAACATCGGCCACTTCGGGCTGGCGTATCCCGCCTACGCGCACTTCACCAGCCCGATTCGCCGCTACCCGGACCTGCTCACGCACCGTGCCATCAAGGCGATTCTGGCGGGCAAGAAGTACGAGCCCGAAGTCCCGGCGGGTGTGGAAATGACGACCGGCCTCTCGCCGCACGCGCGCAAGCTCCAGAAGGCCGACGACTCCGCCGCCGGGAAAGCCAAGAAGGCCGCAGGCACCAAGAAGCACGATGCCATCTGGGACGAGCTGGGCCTGCATTGCTCGGCGAATGAGC